>NZ_JAMYTH010000038.1:0-53420 GCF_040322415.1 Mesorhizobium sp. M0152 | reverse complement strand
AGGGAGGGGAGTAGGGCAGTAGGGCAGTAGGGCAGTAGGGCAGTAGGGCAGTAGGGCAGTAGGGCAGTAGGTAAACTACTCAGGTGACAATTTGCGGATCAGAAGCCGCAACAACGTTCCCACGCTCTCGCTGGAGGTCATTAACGGCTCGATTGTCTCATTCGAGGCGATTCCGACGCGCTGCGCAATTAGCAGATGCGTCTCCGACTCCTTGAGGGATCCCTGCGCGATCCTCAGAAATTGCTGATAGGAAGCTCGGCTTTCTCGTCCATAGCCCTCAGCGATGTTGGCGGGCACGGAAGTTGCTGCGCGCCGTAGCTGACTTGTCAGTCCATAAAGCTCTTCTTTCGGCCAGGCTCTTGTCGTCTTGTAGATTGATACCGCCAAGTCCATTGCCTGCTGCCAGACGATCAGATCCCTGTACGAATCTATCTTCACCATCGTCTGTGGCCCCCTACTGCCCTACTGCCTTACTCCCCTACTGCCTTACTCCCCTAGACATTCAGCAACAAATACTCCCTCTCCCACGGGCTGATCACTTCCATGAAGGTCTCGAATTCTGCCCGCTTGATCGCCGCATAGGTGGCGGCGAAGGACTTGCCCAGCAGCGCACAGAGTTCCTCGTCGCCCTCGAACAGGTCGACGGCCTCCAGCAGGCCGCGCGGCAGGTCGATCTCGTCGGCATTGGCGGTCGTCAGCACCGGAGGCTCGGCCTTGATCTTGTTGGTGATGCCGATCAGCCCGCAGGCGAGCGAAGCGGCGAGTGCCAGATAGGGATTGGCGTCGGAGGAAGGGATGCGATTTTCGACGCGCCGCGCCGCTGGGTCCGAGCGCGGCACGCGGAACGCCGTGGTGCGGTTGTCATAACCCCATTTGTTGTTGACCGGAGCCGAGGCCGCCTGTGTCAGCCGGCGGTAGGAATTGACATAAGGCGCGAACATCACGAGCGCGTTCGGCACATGCTTCTGCATGCCGCCGATGAAATGGAAGAAATCCTCCGTTTCCGAGCCGTCCTCGGCCGAAAAAATGTTGCGTCCGGTCTTCTTGTCGATGATCGACTGATGGATATGCATGGCCGAGCCCGGCTGGCCCTGGATCGGCTTGGCCATGAAGGTGGCATAGATCTCGTGCTTGAGCGCCGCCTCGCGAATGGTGCGCTTGAACATGAACACCTGGTCGGCCAGCTCGATCGGGTCGCCATGGCGCAGGTTGATCTCGAGCTGGCCGGCGCCTTCCTCATGAATGAGCGTGTCGATCTCCAGGCCCTGGCTTTCGGAGAAATGATAGATGTCGTCGATCAGCTCGTCGAATTCGTTGACGCCGGCGATCGAATAGCCGGCGCCGCCGCCGATCGCTCGCCCCGAACGGCCGACGGGCGGTGTCAGCGGATAATCCGGATCCGGGTTCTTGCGCACCAGATAGAATTCGATCTCGGGTGCCACCACCGGTTTCAGCCCGCGCCTGTCATAGGCGGCTAGAACGCGCTTCAAGACGTTGCGCGGCGTGAATTCCACCGAGCGGCCATCCTGGTGGACGAGGTCGCAGATGACCGCGGCCGTCGGGTCTTCCTCCCAGGGCACCACCGTCAGCGTCGACAGGTCCGGCATCAGCTTGAGGTCGCCGTCGTCTTCGGGGTAGTGGAAACCGTTGCCGTCCTCGGGATAGCCGCCGGAAATAGTGGTCATGAACACCGCCGAAGGCAGCGCGAGCGAAGTGTTGGAGGTGAATTTCTTCGACGGCATCATCTTGCCGCGCGCAACGCCGGCCTGGTCAGGGGTGATGCATTCGATATCCTCGATGCCGCGCCATTCCAGCCAGGCGCTGACTTCCTTCCAGTTCTTGACGCCGCGTTGGTTCTTCACGAAGGCAGGGGTACGGGCTCGTCCTCCGCGGCTCGACGGACGGACTTCCTTTTTTGCAGGCGGCATCATTCACCAGATTGGATTGCGGATTTCCGAGTATAGCCGTGCCCCACTGTGGAAGGAAAGGGGAGCCGAGACCGGCATTCGCCGTTGCGGTTGAAAATCGCGCCGTTCGGCTTAGGTTCGGGCGCTTCCAACCCAGAAGGGTGACCCAAAAAAGGCCGTCGATGCCAAACAACAGCGAACTGACCACCATCGGCTTCGATGCCGACGACACGCTCTGGCAGAACGAGCAGTTCTTCCGCATGACGGAGAAACGCTTCGCCGCCATGCTTGCCGATCATAGTGAGGAGAAGCAGATCTCGGCTCGCTTGCTCGAGGCCGAAAGGCGCAACCTTGCCGTCTACGGCTTCGGCATCAAGGGGTTCACGCTGTCGATGATCGAAACGGCGATCGAGGTCACGGAAGGCCGCGTGCCGGCCCCGGTCATATCGGAGATTCTCGGTGCCGGCCGTGAGATGCTGAGCCATCCGATCGAGGTCTTGCCGCATGTGCGCGAAACTGTCGAGAAGCTTGCCGGCGCGTTCCGCCTTGTGCTCATCACCAAGGGCGATCTCTTCGACCAGGAGCGCAAACTGGCCGGGTCTGGGCTTGGAGATCTGTTCGACGCGGTCGAGATCGTCAGCGATAAGAACGCCGCCACCTATGCCCGCCTGTTCGACCGCCACGGCGATGGTCCAGCAAAAAGCATGATGGTCGGCAATTCATTGAAATCAGACGTGGTGCCGGCCATCGAGGCCGGCGGTTGGGGTGTCCATGTGCCGCACGAACTGACCTGGGTGCTGGAGCATGTCGAAGCGCCCGTTGCCGAACCGCGCTTCCGCCAGATATCCGATCTCGGACAATTGCCCGAACTGATCGAAAGCATCACGAAACCAGGTTGATCGAAGCGGGCGGGAAATCGTTACACGTCGCCTGGAATAGCGCTAGCGGTTGATCAGGCGATCGATTACCGGTTGCAGCCGTTCGGGTGTGATCGGCTTGGCCACAATCGCGTCGATGATATCAGACAGGCCCAGGCTCTCCGGCGTGCTGTTCTTGGTGGAGAGCAGGATCACGGAAGGCAACGATTTGCCCGAGGCCCGCCGCAGCGTCTCGATACTGGACATCAGATTGTCGCAGTCCCTGTTGTCGGGGCCGCCATCGAGGACAACCACGCCAGGAATGAGTGAGCGCAATATCCTCGCCGCCGTGTCCGGCGATTCCGAGATTGGCTTGAGCCCGGACCGTTCGACGATCTTCGACACCACTACGCGATTGATCGGCGATTTTCCGACGACAAGCACCTGCGAGGCGTCGCGGATCGTCTCGGTATCTGGATCCCGGGGTGCCGGATTCCGATATCTCGCATTCTCGCCCTCGCGATTCATTGGGAACCCAAATCGGCCAAGCAGCTCGCCCCGTTTCAATGCAGAGTTGAAATTTCGGGACAATTGGCGTGAGATCGCCGCCCATGTCAAGTTGAAATAAAAGGGTCGTGAAACACCTCCGGCAGCAGTGGATTCAAGCAACGGTACTGTACTGCCCTGTCCACGGTTTAGTCACATGAAAATAAAATTCACCTGCGCATAAATTGCGCAGGTGAAGGTTCGGTTGCGAAATCGATCAGCCGTGGCTCTGCTGCGTGACGATCACCGGGATCAGCAGATCGCCCCAATTGCCGTCGCCGCCGTGATGCCGTGCCGAGCGCACCAACTCCACCGAAACACCGGCCTCGACCGCCTTCATCACGGACTGGTTGAGTCTGTGCAGATCGTTGGCCAGCATCCGGATCGTCGCCTGCTGGTCGACGCTCATCGTGGTCGATTGCTCTTCTGCCCGTTCCTTGACGCGGCTTATCGATGCCATTGGACTTCTCCTGTATATTGAGCCCTCGCGGGCGTTTCCTCGGTGTTCTGTGGTCTGCTATTCCGCGGCCGGCTTGAACTGCGCATGCTCGGTCGATTCATGCATAGCGGTGGTCGATGACTGGCCGCCGGTAATCGCCATCGACACGGCGTCGAAATATCCAGTGCCGACCTCGCGCTGGTGCTTGGTCGCGGTATAGCCGTTGGCTTCCGCCGCGAACTCCGCTTCCTGCAATTCCGAATAAGCCGCCATCTGGCGCGCCTTGTAGCCGCGGGCCAGTTCGAACATGCCGTAGTTGAGCTGGTGAAAGCCGGCGAGCGTGATGAACTGGAACTTGTAGCCCATGGCGCCAAGCTCCCTCTGGAACTTGGCGATCGTCGCGTCGTCGAGGTTCTTCTTCCAGTTGAAGGACGGCGAGCAATTGTAGGCAAGCAGCTTGTCCGGGTGATGCCTGCGCACCGCCTCGGCGAATTTTCTGGCCTGCGCCAGGTCCGGTTTCGACGTCTCGCACCAGATCAGGTCGGCGTGAGGCGCGTAGGCAACGGCGCGGGCGATACAGGGTTCGATGCCGTTCCTGACATGGTAGAAACCTTCAACCGTGCGCCCTGCATCGTAGTCGACGAAGGGCTGGTCGCGTTCGTCGATATCGGACGTCAGAAGCTTTGCCGCCTCGGCATCGGTGCGCGCGACGACCAGGGTCGGCGTGCCCATCACATCAGCAGCCAGTCGCGCGGCATCGAGGTTGCGGATGTGGGCAGCGGTCGGGATCAGCACCTTGCCGCCGAGATGGCCGCATTTCTTCTCCGATGCCAGCTGGTCTTCGTAATGGACGCCAGCCGCACCTGCCTCGATGAACGCCTTCATGATCTCGAAGGCGTTGAGCGGTCCGCCGAAGCCGGCTTCGGCATCGGCGACAACAGGCGCGAACCAGGTCTCGACCGACAGCCCGTTGCCTTCGGAGGTCTCGATCTGGTCGGCGCGCTGCAAGGTGCGGTTGATGCGCTTGACCAGTTCGGGCGCGGCGTTGGCCGGATAAAGCGACTGGTCGGGATACATCGCCGAGGCGGTGTTGGCATCGGCGGCGACCTGCCAGCCCGACAGGTAGATCGCTTTCAGCCCGGCGCGCACCTGCTGCATGGCCTGGTTGCCGGACATGGCGCCGAGCGCGTTGACGAAGTCCTCTTCGTGGATGAGCTTCCACAGCCGGTTGGCGCCCATTTCGGCCAGGCTCTGGCGGATCTGCACCGAGCCGCGCAGCCGCTTCACATCCTGTGGCGAATAGGGACGTTCGATGCCGTCGAAGCGACCTTCAGGCGCCGAGGGAACAAGGTTGTAAAAATCGGTCATTGGTCACTCCGAAGGATTTCTGTTTGATATCCAGTCGCCATCTGCTTCGGCGCTGGAACGTGACTGAATTTACATTTCGGCGCAAAACGAGCCAGGGAAATCAACAAACCTGCATGGGGATAAGGGAAAACCTGTGTTGTGTTTGACAGAGAGGTGCGGTAAATTTGTCATGATTGTCAAAGGCGGGATCGTCTGCACTGTCGGAGTGGCAATGTAAATTTCTGTCAAGGACCGGCATCAAGGATCACCCATGGCTGACCAGAAGATTTTTGCCGGGCCACGCATCCGCCGCATCCGCAATGCCAAGGGCTTGACCCAGACGGCTATGGCCGAGGGGCTTGGCATCTCGCCGTCCTACCTCAACCTGATCGAGCGCAACCAGCGGCCGCTGACGGTGCAGCTGATCCTTAAGCTGGCGGCCGTCTACAAGGTCGATCCGCACGAGCTGCACGGAGAGGCAAGGGGGTCCGTCGCCGCCTTGAAGGAAGTGTTCACCGATCCGCTGCTGGTCGGCGAATTGCCGGGAGATCAGGAACTGATCGAGCTTGCCGAGGCGGCGCCCAATGCGTCGGCGGCGGTGATAAAGCTGTTCCGCGCCTACCGCGAGCAGGCCGAGCGCCTGTCCGACCTCAACGAGCTTCTGGCCCGTGAAGGGCGGGCGACGGCGCTTTCCGGCGCTCGCCTGCCGATCGACGAAATGCACGAGACTTTCGAGCGGCGGCCTAATTATTTTGCCGCACTCGAGGAAGAGGCCGAGGCTTTCACGTCAGTGCTTGATCCTGGCGACGACCTGTTCGGCGCACTGAAGGCCTGGCTGAAGCGCGAATACGGCATCGTCGTCAAGGTGCTGCCGGTCGCGACCATGCCGAACTGGCGCCGCCGCTACGATCGCCATTCGCAGCGCCTGTTCCTGTCGGAACGCCTGTCGCCGTTCGATCAGTTGCGCGAGGTCGCGATGGAGGCCTGCCTGATCCGCATGACGGTTGCGGTCGCCGCAGAGATCCAGGCGCTCAGGCTGACCACAGACGAGGCCCGCCGTCTCGCCCGCTTCGAGCTTGGCCGCTATGCCGCGCATGCGCTGATGATGCCCTATCAGATCTTTCATGCGGCAGCCGTTCGCGCACGCTATGACATCGACGTGCTGCGTTCGCGCTTCGGCGTCTCCTTCGAACAGGCTGCGAACCGCCTGACCATGCTGCAGCGACAGGGTGCCCTCGGCGTGCCGTTCTTCATGCTGGAGGTCGACAATGCCGGCAACCGCTTTCGCAAGGCCGGCAGCCAGGGCTTTCCGCAGAGCCGCTTCGGCGGCGGCTGTCCCAAGCTCCCCGTGCATGTCGCCTTCTCTCAGCCCGGTCAGATCTTCATCGAGGCGGTGGAAATGCCCGACGGCGCCGAATTCCTGTGCATCGCCCGCACGCTGGAAGGGCCGCAAGGCGCGTTCTCGGAGCGTCCGCGCCGCACCGCCCTGCTGCTCGGCTGCGATATCGGCTTTCGCGACGACATCGTCTATGGCGCGGCACTTCCCGGCGCGGCAGTCGGCGCAAAGACGGGGCCGGTCACGGCGACCCCGGTCGGGCCCGCCTGCCGGCTTTGCGAGCGCGTCGGCTGTCTGGCGCGCGCCGAGCCGCCGGTGACACGTCCGCTCGGCCTCGACGAGATGGTGACGGGCCTGAGCGCGTTCGACTTCCAGTGACGCTGCCGCAACTTGCCGGCAATCCAGATTGTGCAGGTTCTTTTGGACAGTGCGCCAAAGAGAACGTGCTGCTGGATCACGCCCGATCGCCGCCGATGCGTTAGGCGAAAATAGCACGTTTCTGTCGCCCATTGCGCATCGTGCAGCGCCGGAAACGCCGACAGTGGCAGCCATGAACAACATCGCATCGCCAGCCATTTCGCCCCGCGAGGAGCGCGTCGGCATGCTTTTGGTCTTCCTGTCGGCGCTGATGTGGAGTTTCGGCGGCACCATCGCCCGCTTCATCACCGCCGGCGACAGCTGGACGATTGTTTTCTGGCGTTCCGTTTGGGCAGCGGCTTTCCTGATCTGCTTCATGATCTGGCGCGACGGCTGGCGCGGCATGTCGAAAATGTTCCGCGGCATGGGCCTGCCGGGCCTTGCCGTCGGCTTCTGCTTCGCCACCGCATCCACCGCGTTCGTCGTGGCGCTTGCCTATACAACCGTCGCCAATATCCTGCTGATGCAGGCCGGCGTGCCGCTTCTGGCGGCGCTGTTTGCCTGGGCGCTGTTTCGCGAAAGAGTGGCTGTCGCGACCTGGGTGGCGATCGCCGCCGTCATCACCGGCGTTGCCATCATGGTCTCGGAATCGCTCGATGGCGCCGTCTCGCCGATAGGCGACGGGCTGGCGCTGCTGATCGCGGTCATGTTCTCGATCGCCACCGTCATCACCCGGCGGTTCTCCAGCGTGCGCATGACGCCGGCGACCTGTCTCGGCACGATCCTGGCGGCCGGCTTTGCCGCTTCGCAGACCTCAACCTTCGCCGTATCGACCAGCGACATGGGCTTTCTCTTCGCTTTCGGCGTGGTCAATCTCGGCATTGGCCTGGCCTTCTTCGCCACCGGCGCGCGCCTGATCCCGGCGGCTGTCGCGGCACTGCTCGGCACGTTCGAACCGATCCTCGGACCCGTATGGGTCTGGCTCATCCATTCAGAGGTGCCGTCCGGGCGCACCATTATCGGAGGCGCGGTGGTGGTGGCGGCGCTGCTGGTCCATATCGGGCTCGAGTTCAAGCGCCAGGCGCGGCCGCAGCGTGCAGGGGTCACCGGCGTGCCTTCGCCCAATTGATGCAGGGCGCTGAAGCTTTGCCATTGACAATGTTGCTGCCACCCGGGCAGGCTGGGAACACGGCAACAACAAGACAGGCCCATCTTGCCAAGTCCCCCCGGCGGCTCGATCGAGACCGGATCACATTCCTGTATTTCTGTCCGCGCGGCGGCGAAAGCTTCTGACGGCGCCGTCATCTCTTCCAGCCCGGGACAATCGGGGGCGAGTATCGCTTGCGGCCGCGTTTTGCGCGGCAATTGGCGCTTGTCGCCCCTTAGAAAGCTCAATAGTCTCAAAGCAAATGCCCGGCCGCGCGAGAATGCCGCGACGAGCCGGCGATGGAACACTCACCAAAGGAGAATAGCATGATCCGCAAAGCGCTCTGGCTTTCGGCGACTTCGGCATTTCTGGCGCTTTTCACGCTCGGCGGTCACGCCGAGGATCGCGTCGTCAACGTCTTCAACTGGTCGGATTACATCGACAGTTCGATCATCGACGATTTCACCAAGGCAACCGGCATCAAGGTCGTCTACGACACATTCGATTCCAACGAAATCCTTGAAACCAAGCTGCTTGCAGGCGGCAGCGGCTACGATGTCGTCGTGCCCAGCGGCCACTTCCTCGCGCGCCAGATCCAGGCCGGCGTGTTCCAGAAGCTCGACAAGTCGAAGCTGCCGAACATTTCCAACATGTGGGACACGGTTTCGGAAACAACCGCGAAGTACGATCCCGGCAACGAGTATTCGGTCAACTACATGTGGGGTACGGTCGGCATCGGCTATAACATCAAGAAGGTGCAGGCAGCGCTCGGCACCGACAAGATCGACAGCTGGGATGTGTTCTTTAATCCCGAGAGCCTCGCTAAGTTGAAGGATTGCGGCGTCTACGTGCTGGATTCGCCCTCCGACATCATCCCGGCGGCATTGAAATATGTCGGCCTCGATCCGAACAGCACCTCGCCCGACGACATCGCAAAGGCCGAGGAGGCGCTGATGAAGGTTCGGCCCTTTATCAGGAAATTCCACTCCTCCGAGTACATCAACGCCCTCGCCAATGGCGACATCTGCCTGGCGGTCGGTTGGTCGGGTGACGTGTTCCAGGCTCGCAACCGTGCGGTCGAGGCCAAGCAAGGCGTGGAAATCGGCTATTCCGTGCCGAAGGAAGGCGCCCAGATGTGGTTCGATCAGATGGCGATCCCCGCCGATGCGCCGCACGTCGCAGAGGCACTCGAATTCATCAACTACATGATGAAGCCTGAGGTGATCGCCAAATCGTCGAACTATGTGCTCTACGCCAACGGCAACAAGGCGTCGCAGCAATTCGTCGACAAGGCATTGTTGGATGATCCTTCCGTCTATCCCGATGCCGAGACGATCAAGAAGCTCTATACGGTCTCGCCATACGATCCGAAGACCCAGCGCGTCATCACCCGCACCTGGACCAAGATCGTCACCGGCCAGTAAGCAATGGATACGACCCCGGCAGCGTCTGCCGGGGTCGATTTCTCTCGGGGCAAGAAGCAAGAAACAGGACGGAGTGGGGATATGAAATCGCTTGGCAGCATCCGCAGGGATTTTGCGCCATGGAACGACCCGAAAGCCAAGCCATATATCCAGTTCGAAAACGTCACCAAGAAGTTCGGTGACTTCATCGCCGTCAACAATCTGTCGCTGACCATATTCGAGCGCGAATTCTTCGCCCTGCTCGGCGCCTCCGGCTGTGGAAAGTCGACGCTGCTCAGGATGCTCGCCGGCTTCGAGGAACCGACGGCTGGCCGTATCCTGCTCGACGGCCAGGACCTGCGCGGCATTCCGCCCCACCGCCGGCCGGTCAACATGATGTTCCAGTCCTATGCGCTGTTCCCGCATATGACGGTGGAGAAGAATATCGCCTTCGGCCTCAAGCAGGAAGGCATGCCCAAACCCGATATCGAAAAACGCGTTGCAGACATGCTGAAGCTGGTCAAGCTCGAGCAGTTCGCCAAGCGCAAGCCGCACCAGCTCTCCGGCGGCCAGCGCCAGCGCGTCGCGCTGGCGCGCTCGGTTGCCAAGCGGCCGAAGGTGCTGCTGCTCGACGAGCCGCTTGGCGCGCTCGACAAGAAGCTGCGCGAGGAAACGCAGTTCGAACTGATGGACTTGCAGCAGGAGCTTGGCCTCACCTTCGTCGTCGTCACTCACGACCAGGAAGAGGCGATGACCATGGCCGATCGCATCGCCATCATGGAAAAGGGCGAGGTCATGCAGGTTGCGACGCCGGCGGAAGTCTATGAAGCCCCGGCGTCGCGCTTCGTGGCGCATTTCGTCGGCAACGTGAACATGTTCGAGGGCAAAATTGCCGAGCGCTCGGCGAACACGACGCGCATCACCGGAGCCAGCGGAGCCCAGATCCTTGTCGAAAATGGCGGCGGCGCCGCCGCCAATGCCGACATCGTCTTCGCCATCAGGCCGGAGAAGATCAAGGTGACGTCGAAAAAGCCGGCCGATGCCGTCAATGCGCTGGAGGGCGAAGTCTATGATATCGCCTATCTCGGCGACATGACCGTCTATCACGTCAGGCTGGACGATGGGCAGATCGTTCGGGCTAGCGCCTTGAACGCGGCACGCGTGAGCGAGGATCCGCTGACCTGGAACGACCGCGCCTGGGTGTCCTTCCGGCCGGACGCCGGCGTCGTGCTGGCACGATAAGGGGCCGATATGTCCAACATCGCCGCCACCGATGCCGCCACTCTGCCGGCCGTCGCCAAGCCGTTCCTGGCGCGGCTGGGCGCCGGTTTCACCAGCCGTCTCGTCATCCTCGTCCCCTATCTCTGGCTGCTGTTCTTTTTCCTCGTCCCCTTCATCATCGTCTTCAAGATTTCGCTGTCGCAGACGGCGATCGCCATGCCGCCCTACACGCCGGTGCTCGATTTCAAGGACGGCGTAGCCGATTTCTTCGCCGGGTTCCGCGACCTCAATTTCGACAACTACGCCTGGCTGACGCAGGACGCGCTCTATTTCAACGCCTATATCACCAGCCTGATCATTGCGGCGATCTCGACCGTGCTGACGCTGATCGTCGGCTATCCCATAGCCTACGGCATGGCGCGCGCGCCGGCGACGATCCGCCCGACATTGCTGATGCTGGTCATCCTGCCGTTCTGGACGTCGTTTCTGATCCGGGTCTATGCCTGGATAGGCATCCTGAAGCCGGAAGGCTTGCTCAACCAGCTGCTGCTGTCGTTGCATCTGATCAACCAGCCGCTGGTGATCCTCAACACCTATACGGCGATCTTCATAGGCATCGTCTACTCCTATCTGCCCTTCATGGTGCTGCCGCTCTATTCGTCGCTGGAAAAGATGGACTATTCGCTGATCGAGGCGGCCAAGGATCTCGGCTGCCCGCCGACCGCCGCCTTCTGGAAGATCACGTTTCCGCTGTCGCTGCCAGGCGTTATTGCCGGCTGCCTGCTGGTTTTCATTCCCGCCGTCGGCGAGTTCGTGATCCCCGATCTGCTCGGCGGCTCGCAGACTCTGATGATCGGCAAAACCTTGTGGAACGAGTTTTTCGCCAACCGGGACTGGCCGGTCTCGTCCGCGGTTGCCGTCATCCTGCTGCTCCTGTTGACCGTGCCGATCATGCTCTTCCAGCAGGCACAGGCGCGCGCCCAGGAGCAGGACAAATGAACACCACCTGGAGCCGCTTCAACGTCACCTCGATCGTGCTGGGTTTTGCCTTCCTGTATCTGCCTATCGTCCTGCTCATCGTCTTCTCTTTCAACGAATCCAAGCTCGTCACCGTCTGGGGCGGCTTCTCGACCAAATGGTACGTGTCGCTATTCCACAATCAGGGCCTGATGGACGCCACCTGGGTCACGGCGCGAGTCGGCGTCATTTCGGCCACGGTGGCGACCGTGCTCGGCACGCTGGCGGCGCTCACCTTGACGCGTTACACGCGCTTCCGGGGCAGGATGCTGTTTTCCGGCATGGTGTTCGCGCCGCTGGTCATGCCGGAAGTCATCACCGGCCTGTCGCTGCTTCTGCTCTTCGTTGCCGTCGGCCTCGACCGCGGCTTCCTAACAGTGACGCTCGCCCACATCACGCTCACAATGTGCTTCGTGGCGGTCGTCGTGCAGTCGCGCCTGGTCTCCTTCGATCGTTCGCTGGAGGAGGCGGCGATGGACCTAGGCGCAACGCCGGTGAAGACCTTCTTCCAGATCACGCTGCCGGTCATTCTGCCGGCGATCGTGTCCGGCTGGATGCTAGCCTTCACGCTGTCGCTCGACGACCTGGTCATCGCCAGCTTCACCTCGGGGCCGGGAGCAACCACGCTGCCGATGAAAATCTACAGTCAGGTCCGCCTCGGCGTGACGCCGGAGATCAACGCCGCCTGCACCATTCTGATCGCCGTCGTCGCGGTCGGCGTCATCCTCGCTTCGATCGCCAACAAGCGGCGTGAGGTGCAGCGCCAGCTCGATGAACAGGTCGCGCAGCGCGGGTAGGGTCAGGCGCAGCGGCGGCCTATTCGCCCGAGACGCCGCGGCTTATCGGCGAAATGAACGGCGTGCTCCACGTCCCGCCGACGAAGAAGGCCGACTGGCTGGGGCCTTGCTGGGCGTTTGCCTGCGTCGCTGCCTGGTCCGGCTGGATGACGCCGCCGGACAGCGCCAGTCCGCGCCCGGCATAGGACGCGATACCAGACAGCCAGATCTTGTATTGCGCCGAATTGGCCTCGGCCTTGTCCAGCCTCGCCACGCCTTTCGAGATGGTTGCCTTCAACTCGGCGCCGTCGATCGGCAATGTCCCGTCCGAGACATCGTCGAGCGCGAAGAAGCCGCCTTGCTGCGTATGCTTGAGAAAGGCTGGCAGGTTGAGTTTGCTGAGCGCGCCGGGCCCGAAAGTAGCCGACGCCGAACCGTCGGCGTTTTCAAAGATCGAATCCCAGGTCCTGCCCGGCCCCTTGAGGATCACCGAAACGGTCCCCGTGCCGACCGGCACCAGCCGGGTCATCCCGGCGGCGGTGCCGAAAGCGCCTCCGTCGATATCGGAGGCCAGCAGCCGGATCTCGACTTGGGTGCCCTCGGGCTTGCGGTCGAAACGAAGGCTGGTCTGGATATTGCCGCCGAAGGCCGAGGCGTCCGAGATATCGAAAACCGAAAGACCGTCCTTGACCTGGGCGGTGGCGGCGACATCGGCAAGCTGGATGCTGCCCGCAGTCGCGTGTGCCGCCGACAATCTGAGATCGAGATTGATCCGGTCGGCGAAACTTGGGTCGACTTCGCTCGGTTCCGCCCCACTTCCCGGCCCGAGCGGCGTGAAGGCCGACAGAAACGATCTGAGGTCGAGCGTATCGAAGGCGAGCGTGCCCGAGATCACCGGCCGTGCATCGCCAAGCGACAGGTCCAGCGCGCCCATTCCCGGATTGTTGTCCAGCGCCAGCGCGGTGTTCTCGAACTTGATCCGTCCGGTCGTTGCCGTGACCTTGCTCGAGATACTGACCGAGCCGATCGCGGCGCCCGGCGCGATGCCGGCCTGCGACCATTCCAGCACGCGGCGCAGCGAGGGCGCCGAAAACTTCGCCTGACCGTCGAAATAGGCGTTTTCGGACATGCTGGCCATGCCGTCGAAAGAGAAGGTTGCGGGTGCTGCCTTGAAAGACAGGATAAGCGGAGCCATGCCCCCGGCAAACAGCACCAGCGGCTTCGCCGAAGCGATATCGAGGGCGACGCTCTCGCCACGCCAGATCCCGGTTGCCGACAAGGTGGCATTGCTGTTCATCGCCGCCCAGGTCGCCTGGCCGCTGAGACTGCTCAGGACCTCGACGTCCTTGCCGTTGACGGAGGCCACCATGCGGCCGTCCCTGAACTCCACCGTGCCGAAAGTGTCGGCGGGCAGCTTGTCGAGATCGGGCTTGGCGGGATCGGCGCTGACCACGCCGCGCGCCGCATCGATGGAGCGGGCGATACGGCCGCCGGTCGGTACGGTGGGCAGGAACAAGCCGTTTGCCGTGCGCTGGACCCGGATCGTCGGCCGCACCAGCCTCGCCGTGGAAAACACCACGTCGCCCCGCAATGCAGCCATGGCCGACAGATCGACTTCGACCCGTTCGGCCTCGACGACGGGCGGCGCGTCGACGTCAGTCCACTTCGACAGTGTCACGTCGGTCAGAATTGCGCGGAATTTCGGCCAGACCTCGATGCGAGGAGAGCCCTCTATGGCGACCCGGAAGCCGCTCCATGCGCTCATCTCCCAGGCGATGCGGTCGCGCACGATACGGGTCGAGGCGATCAGCGGCAGGGCGGCGACCACCAGCGCGATGACGATCACGGCAGCGCCGATCGCCCATATTCCGCGGCGGATCAAGGATGATGGCATATGCCCCGTGTCTTCCATTCCGACAAGAATCGTCCGACGGGTGTAACCCCAGTCGTCACTACGACTTAGGGCTGAGGCATTTCAAGTCTTTATGGCCCGGCGATGGCATTTGCGCACACCTGGCGGCTTCGACCGAACAAAATCTTGCTCTGCTGCGCGGCGATATGCATAAGCGATGGCGACCGTGGGAGGATCGATCATGGCTGCCGAAGTACCGCTCTGGACCCCGACGCAGGACCAGATTGACGCCTCGCCGTTGACTGCTTTCATGAAGGCCACGGCCGCGAAAACCGGCGTTGCGCTCTCCTCCTATGCCGACCTGCACCGCTGGTCGGTCGCGGATCGCGAGGCGTTCTGGAGCCTCGTCTGGGACTTCTGCGGGATCGTTGGCGACAAGGGCGAGACCGTGCTGGTTGATGGCGACAGGATGCCCGGCGCATCGTTCTTTCCTGACGCCACCCTGAACTTCGCCGAGAACCTCTTGAAGAAGACCGGCGCGGGCGAGGCCATCGTCTTTCGCGGCGAGGACAAGGTCGAGCGGCGGCTATCCTGGAACGAGCTCGAGGGCCTGGTCTCGCGCCTGCAGCAGCTTTTCCTGTCACTCAAGGTGAAGAAGGGCGACCGCATTGCCGCGATGATGCCCAACATGCCCGAGACCGTCGCCGCCATGCTGGCCGCCGCCTCGATTGGCGCGGTGTGGTCTTCCTGTTCCCCCGATTTCGGCGAACAGGGCGTGCTCGACCGGTTCGGCCAGATCGAGCCCGTCGTCTTCATCGCGCCCGATGGCTATTGGTACAACGGCAAGGCGATCGAGATCGCCGACAAGATCGCCGCTGTCGCGGCCAAGCTCGGCACCGTTCGCAAGGTCCTGGTCGTCGATTATCTCGGCACTTCGGCCGACATTGCCGATACGATCGACAAGGCCGTGGCGATGGAGGAGGCGCTGTCGCCCTTTGGCCCGAAGCAGCTGACCTTCGAGCGGTTGCCGTTCGCGCATCCGCTCTACATCCTGTTTTCGTCGGGAACCACCGGCATTCCCAAATGCATCGTCCATTCGGCCGGAGGGACCCTGATCCAGCATGTCAAGGAGCACCGTCTGCATGCCGGTCTGGTCGACGGCGACCGCTTCTTCTACTTCACCACCTGCGGCTGGATGATGTGGAACTGGCTGGTGTCCGGCCTCGCTTCCGGTGCGAGCCTGCTGCTTTACGATGGGTCGCCCTTCTACCCCGACGGTAATGTGCTGTTCGATTTCGCCGATGCCGAGAAAATGACCTTTTTTGGCACGTCGGCCAAATTCATCGATTCCGTGCGCAAGGCCGGTCTCAAGCCGATCCGTAGCCATGATCTGTCGACCGTGCGCGCGATCTCCTCCACCGGTTCGCCGCTATCGCCCGAGGATTTCCGCTTCGTCTATGACGGCGTCAAGAAGGACGTCCATCTGGCCTCGGTTTCCGGCGGCACCGATATCGTCTCCTGCTTCGTGCTCGGCGTGCCGATCGAACCGGTCTGGACCGGCGAGATCCAGGGACCTGGCCTCGGCCTTGCCGTCGATGTCTGGGATGACGAAGGCAAGCCGGTCCAGCAGGAGAAAGGCGAACTGGTCTGCGCCAAGGCGTTTCCGTCAATGCCGATCGGCTTCTGGAACGACCCCGACGGCAAGAAATACCACGCGGCCTATTTCGAGCGTTTCGACAATGTCTGGTGCCATGGCGACTTCGCCGAATGGACCGCCCATGGCGGCATGATCATTCACGGTCGTTCCGATGCAACGCTCAACCCAGGTGGCGTGAGGATCGGCACGGCGGAGATCTACAACCAGGTCGAACAGATGCCCGAGATCCTCGAGGCGCTGTGCATCGGCCAGGATTTCGACAATGACGTGCGCGTCGTTCTGTTCGTACGGCTGGCTGCTGGCGTTGAGCTGGACGAGGACCTCGAAAAACGCATTCGCGCCAAGATCCGCAGCGGAGCAAGCCCCCGACACGTGCCGGCAAGGATCGTCGCCGTCACCGACATCCCGCGCACCAAGTCCGGCAAGATCACCGAGCTTGCGGTACGCGACGTGGTGCATGGCCGCGCCATCAAGAACAAGGAGGCGCTCGCCAACCCGGAAGCGCTGGAGCTGTTTCGCAACCTGCCGCAGCTTGCCGAATAGGGCCCGTCCGCCATGGTTAACGAAATATCTCGCTCGAATTTACCTAGATTTCACGAGTGGTACACATTCGTAAATTTTTCGCGGCGCCGGTAAGGACTTGTTAAGTCCCGGCGTCGATAGTCGTGCGTAACTTGAGGGAGAAATCCCGTTCCTCAGCCCCCGGAGGATCTGAATTCGCTCAAGCCCCCGTTGTGACAGCAATCTCATTTCTAAGGCGTCCTCCCGGGCGCCTTTTTTCTTGTGTGGGCGCAATTCCAGAGTGTGGAACCGTCCGCAATTGCGCCAAAACAAGGAGATCGCCGGGGCGAGATCTATTCCGCCAGCACCCTGGTGGACGGGAAGGCGACTTCCACCAAGGTTCCCTCGCCAGGCGTCGAATTGATGGTGAACCGCGCGCGGTTGGCCTCCACCATCGCCTTGGTCAACGGCAGACCAAGGCCTGTTCCGTCACCGCGCCCGCGCTTCAGCGCATTGATCTGCTTGAATGGTTTCAGCGCTTGCTCGATCTCGGCCGGGCTCATGCCGATGCCGGTATCGCGAACGCGCATGACCACGTCGCCTGAAGTCTCGTAGGCGGTCGAAACGATCACCTGGCCGCCGGCTTGCGTGTAACGGATGGCGTTGGACAGGATGTTGAGCGCGATCTGGCGCACGCTGCGCAGGTCGGCCACCACTTCGGGCAGCCGCGACGCAAAGCTGGAGCGGATGATGACGCGCTCGCGGTTGGCCTGCGGCTGCATCATCGCCACGGTCTCGGCCAGCGTGTCATTGAGCGACACCGCCTCATACGCCATCTCCTGCTGGCCGGCCTCGATCTTCGAGATGTCGAGCAGGTCGTTGACAAGATCGAGCACGTGGTTGCCGGAACGGTTGATGTCGCGCAGGTAGTCGCGGTAGCGGTCGTTGGCGACCGGCCCGAACTTCTCGTCGACCATCAGTTCGGAAAAGCCGATGATGGCGTTGAGCGGCGTGCGGATCTCATGGCTGATGCGGGCGAGGAAATCGGTCTTTTGCGAGGAGGCGCGTTCGGCTACCGCGCGCGCTTGCGTCAGGTCCTCTTCAGCCCGCTTCCACTGCGTGATGTCGCGCACGACGGCACAGAAGCCGCTGTCGTTGGGGAGCCGGCCAATGGTCATGAACAGCGGGATGAAGCGCCCCTGCGCCTCGCGCCCGATCACCTCGCGGCCATCGTTCATCACGCTCGCCACGCCTGGCTCGGACAGGCCTGTGAGATAGTCGCGCGCCGCGCGCTGGCTTTCAATGGCAAACAGCGAGGCGAATGGCTTGCCGGTCACGTCGTCGCTGTCGAAACCGAACAGCGCTTCGGCCGGGCGGCTGATCGAGCGGATGGTGCCGTCATTGCCGATCAGCACGACGCCGTCGGTTGCCGTGTCGATGATGGTGCGCATCTCGGCGATGCGTGCCTTGAGCTCTGGAATATCCGGCTGTGTCTGCTCCTCGCCGATCGCGTGCAGGGCCGCCGGCACGTCTTCCTCGCCGGAGCGGCGCACGACCAGCATCAGCGCCTTACCGTCGCGCCAGGGCACCGACCGCAGAATGGCCTCGATCGGGAATTCCTGTCCGCCCTGCGTCTTCAGCCGCAGCGGCCGGTCGCCGCCATCGGAGGCTCCGTCATCGGCGTACGGATCGGCAAACAGCGCGCCCAGACCGCCGGCGCCGGCCAGATCGTCGAGCGTCGCGTATCCGGTCAGGTCCAGGAACTCCTGGTTCGCGTAGTGCAACTGATCGCCCGAATGAATGAGCAGCGGCACCGGCAGTTTTCCCAGCAACGTGGTATCCGGAGCCCTGTGCTCGTCTCCGGCCGAAAAGGCCGACGGCACGAACCCTTCCGCCTTGAGCGGCGGCACCTGCAGGCGTGGCCGCTCGACGGGCGTCTCCGCCGGGCTGCCCGCGCCGGCGGTTTCTTCGGCGGATGTCCGCTCATCGGCCGCGGCGGCTTCGTCGCCGTCGGCCCAGTCCTCGCTGTCCTCGGCATCGCGGAAATCGGCCGACGTCATGCTGTCATCGTCGCCTATGCCGTCATGCTCCGCCGCGACCGGCTCCGAGGCCGGTGGCTCGTCACTCTTTTCAGCGATTGAACCGGGCTGGTCATTCCGGTCGGCATAGTCGAGCAGCGAGCCGGTGACACTTGAGGTGGTTTCGGCGGGTTCTTCTCGATCCGCTTCGTCCGGGTGACCGCCATCAAGCCGGGCAAGGTCCTCTGCGGCCTCGGCATCGATATCGCTCTCGGATGGCTCGGCCGGCACAGCTTCGCCATCCGGCGCCGCCGGAATCTCGTCGGCACCTGTCGCTGCCTCGGGCGGCGCCGTATCGGAGGGCGATGAACCCATTCCGGCAGCTTCGTCCGGAGCTTCGGTCTTGGCCGTCGGTGTCTCTGTTGTTCCCGCCACAGGCGTCTTTTCGATCACCTGCTCCGCGGCGGTGTCGATGCCGGGTCTTTCAGTCTCTGGCGGCTCGGCCGGCGAACTGTCCTTCTTCAGCCGTTCGCCGATCTCGCGGAATGCACTGCGTTCCAGCGTCGACAGGCCCTTGTCGTTGGCCGGCTGCCGGTGTTCGGCCAGCCGGATCACCTTGTCGGCAAAGCGGCGCTCCGGTTTCGGCACGATGGTCAGCGCCGGCACTTCGCCCTTGAACGGATCGGATGCCCCGGACTCCTGGCCCTCTGGCTCCTCGGCCTTGGGCTCTTCGCCCTTCGCCTGTTCGACTATGGGCTCGACGGCCTGCCGTTCCGGTGTCGCCGGAGCCCGGCCATTGGGCATTAGTGCCATGCCGATTGCTTCCGGGTCGATGACCGCATCGCCGGTTCGGGCGACGCCGAAGCCGCGGAAACCTTCGAAGGCACGGCTGCGGCCATAGACAGGCAGCGCCGCCAGGTCGACTGGGATCTTCAGGTCGGTGCCGACGACCGGCCACAGCACGGAGCGGCCGGACCAGGTGTCGCGCCGTTCCAGCAGGCCGGCGATCTCGCCGGACGCATCGAGGCTGAAGGCCGCCGCGACATCCCTGAACCGCCGGCCGATCACGTCGGCCGCCGGCTTGCCGACAACATCGGCGAATTCCGGCGACAGCATGCTGAACTTGCCTTCGGCATCGGTGCGCCAGACAAACCGCATCGGTGCGGCTGTGCGGTCTATCATCCGGGCGGCTGGCGTTTCGGCCGGAGCCGGCGAGGTGGGCTCGATGTCGTCCTGCCCGGCACTTTCCGCGGGCCTTTCGCCGAGGGTTTGGCCAGCTCTGGTTTCAGCGTCCGGCTCGGGCGGCGCTGGTCGTCTGTCATTCTCGCCGGCATTGAAGTACCAATGGTCGTGCTGCGACGGTGCGCCACCCATCGGTGGCTGGTCATTGTCTGCCGCAACCGATGTCTGCCCGGCAACCGTCTCCGTCCGCGAAACATCAACTGCCGGCTCGTTGTCCGGTTCGGGCTGGAACCGCGCGGTGCCGCTGTCGGCCGCTATTGCCGCACCGGTACCGGTTTCATAGGCGGGACGCTCCGTCGCCGCGGAAGGGTCGCGCGCCGGAGTTCCGTCCGCGTCCCCTATCTTGTCCTCGTCGATCACGACCAGGAGATGCCGCTCCGGCGTCAGCCGGGCGAGGCCGGCCGGGTAGGAGGTGTTTCCGCCCGGAACGAGGCGCTTGACGATGCGGTCGCCCTCGGCAGCCACATCGGCCACCAGTGCCGCCAGCGTCGCGGGCTGGATGCCCAGTGCCGAAAACCCGTCGGAAGCGGCCTCGACATTGCCCTTGGCATCGATGAAGGCGATGAAATGACCGTCTTCGGTAAAGCCGCCGATCGCGCGGCTGGCGATCTCAGCGGCACTTCGCGAGCCTGTCTGCGCCGCAGGCACCGTCAGCATGATCGCATTCTCGCCATCGGGCAGCGTCACCGCGCTGGCAAGGAAGCCGACGGCGCGACTGGTCATGCCGGTCGCCAACCTGAGCGTGACGGCGCGGTCGCTGCCGATCTCCGGAAAGCCGCTGGTCGCCATGATCTGGCGGCGGGCGATCAAAGGCAGCCGCGCCGAGGCGCCGATGATTGCCTCGATGTAGGGATAGCCGAATACCGCGGCTCCTGGCCCATTGGCCCAGATCACCTGTTCCAGGTCCGCCGACAGGATCGCGATCGCGTCGCCGGCGGCAAACCGCTGGCGGACCGCGTCGAGCACGGCGACATCGAGAAAGGAATAATCGGACGGCATGCGCTTGGCGGACCTCGGGGCGGCGAATTTGCGGTTAACGCTTTGTTAATAAAAGCCGACGGCGCGAAGGTCCACAAGCCAGAACGTGCAAAGGATGGAATCTAGCCGTTTGGTTAACGGCGCGAGGAAATTTATGGTGCAGTGCAACAAGGATATTGCATTGCACAAAATTTGCCTTTATATTGCCATCATACATGAATGAGACGGCTTTCTGTCAAAGCCGCTGAAAGGATGGAAAATGTCCAGGACCAAGACCGCTGCCGAGACGATCGAAAACGTCGAATTTCCGAGCTTCGACGCTTCCAAGGCCACCGACCAGATCCGCGCTTTCGCCGAGAAGGGCGTTGAGCAGTCGAAGGAAGCCTATGCCAAGCTCAAGACCGGCGCCGAGGAGACCCAGAAGGCTCTGGAGTCCACCTACGAGACCGCCAAGACCGTTTCCAGCGATCTGTCGCTGAAGAGCATCGCGGCACTGCGCGCCAACGCCGAAGCCGGCTTCTCGCATCTCGAAGCCCTGATCGGCGCCAAGTCGCTGTCGGAAGTCGTCGAATTGCAGACCGCCTTCCTGCGCAAGCGCGTCGAGATGAGCGTTGAGCAGGCCAAGGACTTCCAGACCGTCGCCTCCAAGGCGGCCGAGGACGTTTCCAAGCCGATCAAGGCCGCCTTCGAGAAGGCGATGAAGGACATTAAGGTTGCCTAATATTTACGCATGATCGGAAGATGCAGCAAAAGGTCGCATTTTCTTAAAACCGATCACGCGTATGATGGCAGCCATCAACGAATACCCGGCGGGTGGAACCTCCTCCCTCTGCTCCCGGGGTGACCAGCCAGCACCTCCTCCCGCTGGCTCGTAACAGGAAAAGGCCGGCACCTCCTCCCGCCGGCCTTTTTCTTATGTCTGGTGTTCTTTTCGTTGCCGATGAATCTCGCACCGATGTCGGCGACCGATCTTTGCTTTCCAAAAGCCTTGAATTAAAATCCATAAGCCCGTAAGGACGCATCGCCGAACGACAGAGCGGGGAACAGGTTTCTGCCTCGACCTCGCCCAGGCAGTGTGCCGTTGTAGCTCAGCTGGTTAGAGCGCCGGATTGTGGATCCGGAGGTCGCTGGTTCAATCCCAGCCAACGGTACCATAATTTCTTCCAAGCTATTGTCAGGCGGGCTCGGTCATGACGCCGATCCGCCGGTAGACGAAAGGTTCATCCTTCGAAGGAACCGCCGCGGTACGCTGGGCTTGGTCGATCAGCGTCGCCATGCGGGCATGGATCGGCGATTTCGCGCAGGCCGGGTCCGTTGCAGCGGCATCGCCGGCAATCGCCATCGCCTGGCAGCGGCAACCGCCCCAGTCGATCTCACGCCGCTCGCAGCTGCGGCAGGGCTGCTGCATCCAGTCGGTGCCGCGAAAGGCATTGAATGCCGGTGAATCGGTCCAGATCTCGGCCAGGTTGCGCTGTCCGAAACGCTCAAATCTCAGCGACGGGATTGTCTGTGCGGCGTGGCACGGCAGCACGGTGCCGTCCGGCGTCACCATGAAGGCGTCGCGCGCCCAGCCGCCCATGCACGGCTTGGGATAGATGGCGAAATAATCCGGCGGGACGTAATCGATGTTCATGATGCCGGCGAGCCGTTCGCGCGCCGCCGCGACGATCTCCGCCTGCCGGTCGACCGCGGCACGCTCGGGCATCAGTTGATCGCGATTGGTCAGCGCCCAGCCGGCGTACTGTACGTTGGCGATCTCGAGCCGCTCCGCGTCCAGCGAGAGGGCGAGCTCGATGAACTCCGGCACTTCCTCGATGTTGTGGCGATGGATCGGCGCATTGATGGTGAGCGGCAGGCCGGCCGCGCGGGCGCGGCGTGCCGTCTCCAGTTTCTTCTCGTGGCCGCCTTTGTGGTTGCCGATGCGGTCGGTGGTCGCCGGCTGTGCGCCTTGAAAGCTCAGCTGCAGATGGTCGAGCCCGGCTTCGGCAAACGCCTCGATGCGGCCTTCGGCAATGCCGACGCCGGCGGTGATCAGGTTCGTGTAGACACCCCGCGCCGAAAGCCCTGCGATCAATTGCTCGAGGTCGCGGCGTAGCGTCGGTTCACCGCCGGACAGATGCACCTGGAGAACACCGAGATCGGCGGCCTGCGAGAACAGGTCGAGCCAGGTCCGGGTATCGAGTTCGCGATTGGCCTTCAGCAATTCGAGCGGATTGGAGCAATAAGGGCACTGCAGCGGACAGCGATGCGTCAATTCCGCCAGCATGCCGATCGGAGAGAGAAGGGGTTCGCTCATAGTTTCACCAACAGCTTGTCCGACCATTCCTGAAGAAAGGCGATGACGTCGGCCGCCACGGCCTCCCGTTCGGCGTCATAATCCGCGGCAAGGCCGGCAATGATGTGGGCGACCGTGGACCGTCCATCGCAGCGGCGCAATATGTCGAGGCTGATGTCGTTCGGCCAGAATATCTTTTCCGGCGAAAGCACGGCGAACGCCTGACGCACGGGATCGTACTGTATGCGCACGTGCTTCGGCAGCGATGGCGCCGATCGCGGCGACACCAGGGCTCTTTCGCGCAGCGCCATCATCGCGCTGCCTCCGGACGGAAGGCGCCGGGCGGTATGTTTCCCGGCTCGCCATAGGCGTGCTGAAGCGCGTCGAGCATGGCCCAGAGTATATCGCATTTGAACACCAGCGCGTCGATCGCCTGCTGCTGGCGTTCCGCCGTGTCGGCATGGCCGAGCACATAGGCGAGGGCGAAGTCGGCGTCGCGCGATGCCTGTTCGGGGCGTCGGCTGAAATAGGCCAGCGTATCCTCCGTGATGTAATCGTATTTGGCCAGCATCGCCGGCACCCGCTCGCCAATGATGAGCGGCGAGAACATCTCGGTCAGCGACGACGCGACCGCCTCGAACAGCGTCCGGTTCGTGCAGAAGGAGAGGTAAGCGCCGACCGCGAAGCGTGTCGCCGGCAACGCCAGCCTTTCGCTCTTCACCGCATCGGCACCGAGACCGAGCGAGGTCGCCAGATGCAGCCAGCGCGCAATACCGCCGCTCCAGCCGTCCTCGCCGTCATGGTCCTCGATGCGTTTGCGCCAGGCGGCGCGAAACGCCGGGTCCTCGGCATGGGCGAGGATCATGGCATCCTTGCGCGGAATGACAGCCTGGTAGCAATAGCGGTTCAGCGCCCAGGCCTGCATCTCGGTCCTCGACAGCGCACCGCTGGTCATCCTGTGATGGAAAGGATGGCGGTTGTGATAGCGCTCGGCACCGACCTGCCGCAGCACGGCTTCGAGTTCGCTGGAGGACAGGCCGTCTCTGGCCGCGTCGTGGAAATCACTCAAAGTTCCATCTCCATCCCGTCGCGGGCGACTTCCCAGCCGGCCGCTTTGACTGCTGCGTGTTCGGCGGAATCCTCGTCCAGAACAGGGTTGGTGTTGTTGATGTGGACGAAGACACGGCGGCCGATCCTCACATCGGCCAGCCCGGCGATGGAACCCGTTTCTCCCGACATTGCCAGATGCCCCATGCGCGCACCGGTTTTTTGGCCGACGCCGGCGGCAATCATCTCGTCGTCGGCGTAGACCGTGCCGTCGAACAGAAGGCAGGCGGCATCGGCCAGGCGCGCGCGCAGGGTCGCATCGATGCGCGCACAGCCCGGGATATAGAAGACCGAGCCGCCACTGCCGGCACCGGCGATACGGACGCCGATCGTGTCGCCGGTGTCGGAGCTGAAATTGGCGTCTGGCTGGCTTCTTTGCTCGAGGTAGAGGGCTATCTTGCCGGGCACGGGAAAGCTCTCGACGGTCACGCCGGTGTAGTGGCCGTCTGCATCGCAGATCGCAAGTTCTTCCGCCGGCGGCAAGGGGCGTCGCGGCACGAGTGCCGGATCGAGAACATTGAAAATCGAATTCGCCTCCAGCGTCGCCAGAACCTGCGTCGTTGCATAGATAGCGAAAGGCTGCCGCTCGCGCAGGCTGAGCAGGCCGGCGACATGATCGACATCCGCATTGGTCAGCACCACCGCGCGGATAGGCGTCGAACGCAGCGGCGCATCGTGCGCGGGCTGCAACTCAGGCGTTGCCGCGATCTGCTGGCGAATGTCGGGCGAGGCGTTGAAAAGAACCCAGCCGGCTCCATCCGCCGATGCGGCGACACTTGATTGGGTTCGCGAATGCACGCCAGCCATCCCGGCGCGAGCGGCACGGCTCAGGCGATAGTTGCAGTTCCATTGCGGAAAACCGCCGCCCGCCGCCGCTCCGATGATCTTCAAGCGCATGGCCAAGCCCACTCTGCGGCTTGTTCAATCAGCAGGAAACTTGCGGTCGTAAACGACTTCATCACCAGATCGCGTGCGTCAAAGCCTCCCGCGAAGACCGCGTGCGGCAAGGGGATGCGTGCCCCTGTTGCCAGGGACACGCACCTCTGCGGCCTACTTCTTGGGAGTAATTTCAGCAGGCAGATACCGCGAAATTTCAAAGCCCGCAGCAACCTGACACATGGTCGGTTTCTTCCAGCTCTTCTTCATGACATTTCTCCTCTTATACCAGCCCGAAGGGGCCGATCCTGTCGTTAGCCAGCCATTGCAGGGCACCGAAGCAATGGCTCGTCCATCAAATCTCAAAATGGACAAATGAAACGGTAGGTTTTGAAAACCGAAAAACAAAACGTCGAACGTGATCCTCCTTCAATTGTTCGTCGCGTAGGGCTTTTTCTCCTCCAGCGGGAGATTTGCACTTTCCCATCCATCAGCGCCGAGCGGATACCAGATCACTGAGCTGTAGCCCCACTCGACCGCCCGCTTCGCGGCATTCCAGGACATCCAGCAATTTGTCATGCAATAGAACAGAATCGCGCGTGATTTGTCGGTGCCAGCCGCAGCCGCGAGGCCTTGGCGAAAATAGCTGGCTGTCTCCTTCGAAATAGCGCCGTATCCCACGTTGGCCAGCCAGATGCTGCCAGGAATGTCCTTTCTGACCTTGTCTCTCCATATCGTTCCTGCCGGCAAATTGGTCGGCTTCGGCGTGTTCGGCATCACGTCGAAGAAGACTGCCTTCTTCGCTCGCCACAGCGCTTCCGCCTCCTCCGTTGTCGCCACCGTGGCGCCTCGCAGCGTGCCCGGCACCGGCGCCCGGTATTCGTCCAGCCGGTAGCCTGCGGGTTCATCGACCCCGCCCGCCCACGCCGGCTCCATAAGGCCCAGCACACCCGCCGCCATCAGAAAAACCGCTTCCTTTCCTTTCATTGCCTGCCACATTCTTGCCGGGCTCATCCTGGCTATTGCGTGATCGGCCACCTGCTGCGTGATCGGCCGCCTATTGCGTGATCGGATTATCGTGTTCGTCGATCAGCGGCACGTTGTAACTCAGCAGGATCTTGGTGATCTCCGCCTGGTTTTCCTTGATCACCCGGTTGAGCGTCCGCTTCCATTCCTGGTCGGACGGACGTACGCCCATGGTGATGCGGTAGGACATGCGCGACCCGGTCTTTTCCTTCACCAGCGGAATGATCGCAACATCGGTGCCGAGTTCCTTGGCATAGTAGCCTGCCATCGGACCCCACAGGACCGCTGCGTCGATCTCGCCGGCGAGCATGTCCTTGATCATGACCTCCCCCATCGACGGAGTGACCCGCGTATCGACGGCCAGCGGATAAATTTTCGCCGTTCGCAAGAGCTTGTTGGCGGCCATGTTGGCGGTTGGCGGCGTGCTTTCGACGACGCCGATTCTCTTGCCGGAGAGTTTCGGATCTTCGATCGTTTCGACGCCTTCCATGCCGTTGCCTCTCGGGTGCACCAGCACATAGGAGGAGCGATAGTAGGCGTTGGTGTTCTGCACCAGTTCATCGCCCTGGGCATAGCCCATGATGATGTCGCATCGGTTGGCTCCAAGCGTGTTGCGCACGAAGCCGGTGACAGTGGGAAACCATGTGTAAGCGACTGATTTCCGCCCCGTCTTCTTGGCAACCAGTTCGGCCAGCTTGTTTTCGAAGCCTTGGCCGTTCTTGTCGGTGAAGGGCATGTTCGAGGGATCGGCGCAGACGCGCAGGATCTCGGGATCGACCAGTTCTCCCGCGGCGCCAAGGCCGGCGTTTTGCGCCAGCGCGTTCGACGGCAGCAAGGCGATCGCGCCGAGGATCGGCAGGACGACGCGCAGCTTCGATTCAACGCGGCCGGTCATATCATCCCCCCATGCAGGATGCTTCGGCATCCTTGGCTGCCTGGGCTTTGTCTTCGTGCTTGGGCGGCCTGCCGCGGGGCGCCGCGCCATCGGCGCGCGCGCGCAGATAGACGTAGAGATCGTCCAGGTAGCAATAGACGTTCTTGTTGTCGCCAAACGCAGGCATGACGTTTTCCTTGCCGCCGCCCACATTCTTGCGGCCCTCGGCGACGATCGAGAGGAACGTCCCGTAATCCATGGTTTTCAGACTGTTGACCAAGGCCGGCGCATAGCTCGAACCTGTCGCGTCCTGTCCGTGACAGACATGGCAATCGGAGTGATACCGGCGGTATCCGCTGAACGTGTACCAATCGACGGTTCCGTTCTCGATCTTGTAGGTAGGATTTCCGTCCGCGTCCAAATACTTGCCACCTTCTTCCTTCACCGCCTTGGCTTTTTCCATGCTGTCGTCGGCCTGCGCGGGACCTGGGCCTGCCAGAGGCAGAAGAACCAGAGCGAGGGCCGAAATTGCAATGCGAACAAACATTCAAACTCTTCCTTTGGTTCGCCATGGACGCGGTTTTGCTGTCGTCAAGCGGCATTGATCGATGTTTTGGTGCGCAACGAAAGAGAGAGCCCCGTCCTCGGTTCCAATGAGCCGGGGCTCTCTTTCTCAACCCTTCAATCCCTTCAAGGACCTCGGGCATGCTTTATGGTTCCCGCGTGTCAGTCCGGGAGGCCGAAGACGGTGAGCTGACCGCCCAGTGTCGTGTAGTCGGCAAGTGCCGCGTAGCCGCCGACTGCACCCAGACCAGCGGTTCCAACGACCGCGGCCTGGTCGCCTTGCGCACGGCCCTGGTCGACGGCGCCATGCCAGGCAGCGGCGTTATCGGGCGAAAGCAGGCCACCTGCCAGGCCGATACCAGCCCATCCACCGACGCCGGACAGAACGGCGATGTACTGCTTGCCGTCATGCTCGTAGGTCGTGATGTTGCCGATGATACCGGACGGGGTCTTGAATTTGTAAAGTTCCTTGCCGTCCTTATCGACCGCCTTGATGTAGCCTTCGAGCGTACCGTAGAAGACGACGTCGCCATCAGTCGCCAATGCGCCCGACCATACCGAGAATTGCTCGGGCTTCGACCAGACGATCTCACCCTTGGCTGCATCCCAGGCAATGAAGTTGCCCATGTTGCCGTCACCGCCAGGCGCCGGATACATCGACACGGTGGCGCCCACATAGGGCTGACCGGCGGTGTAGCTCACTTTGTAAGGCTCATAGTCCATGCAGACATGGTTGGTCGGCACGTAGAACAGCCCGGTCTTCGGCGAGTAGGCCGCCGGCTGCTGGTCCTTCGTTCCAAGCGCGGCCGGACAGATGCCGGTCGAGTTGGTGTCTTCGCCGTTCTGCTGGGTCGAATATTTGGCCACGACCTGCGGGCGGCCATACTGGTCGCTCTTGGGATCCATGTTGACTTCCGTCGCCCAGTTCACCGCCGGATCGTATTTTTTGGCGACGAGAAGTTCGCCGGTGGCGCGATCCATGGTGTAGGCAAAGCCGTTGCGGTCGAAATGCACCAGCACGTCGCGCTTGGCGCCGTTGACTTCCATGCCATCCACGAGAATCATCTCGTTGATGCCGTCGAAGTCCCATTCGTCGTGCGGGGTCATCTGGTAGAGCCATTTGGCAACGCCAGTATCGACATCGCGAGCCATGATTGTCATGGACCAGCGATTGTCGCCGGGGCGCTGGACCGGGTTCCACGTCGAGGGATTGCCGGTACCGTAGTAGACGAGGTTCAGCTTGGGATCATAGGAATACCATCCCCATGTCGTGCCGCCGCCTGTCTTCCACTGTTCGCCCTCCCAGGTGTTCGTACCGGAATCCTTTCCGACAGGCTTGCCGAGATGGGTGGTCTTCTCGGGATCGAGCAGGGTGTCTGCGTCCGGACCTTCCGAATAGGCCTTCCAGGCGAGCTTGCCGTCACTCAGATTGTAGGCGGCTATCCAGCCGCGAACGCCGAATTCGGCGCCGGAGACACCGACGAGCACCTTGTCCTTGATGACCACGGGTGCCGACGTGCCTGATTCGCCCTTGCCGCCGTTGGTTTGGTCGCCGTTCTTGACCGACCAGACGACCTTGCCGGTCTTGGCGTCGAGCGCGACAACGGTGGTGTCGGCCTGGTTGAGAATGATCTTGCCGTCACCATACGCGACACCGCGATTGACCGTGTCGCAGCACATGATCGGTATGACGTTCGGATCCTGCTTGGGTTCGTATTTCCAGAGGATCTTCCCGTCGTTCTTGAGGTCAAGGGCAAAGACGTTGTTCGGGAAAGGCGTGTGGACATACATCACATCGCCGATGATCAGCGGCCCACCTTCGTGACCGCGCAGCACGCCGGTGGAAAAGCTCCATTTGACCTGCAGGTTTTTCACATTGTCCGCGGTGATCTGGTCGAGCTTGGAATAGCGGGTGTTGGCGTAGTCACCCGTCTGCATCGCCCAGTTCTTCGCATCCGATGCGAGCTTTGCAAGGTCTTCGTTGGCCGAAGCCGCATAGGCCGCGCCGAGCGACAGAAACGCGGCGGTCGTCAGTATGTAAGTAGTTTTCGCAAGTGCACGCATCCGAAATCCTCCCGGGTTCACAGTGGAGAATCGATCGTCAAGCCCCAAGGGCTTGCCCAAGCGATCCATGTGGGAAGTATTTCCGGCAGCTGTCACGACCTACCCCGACAAGCAGAGGGCACCGTTACTGCCCGCCCCACTTGGCCTTCGCAAGACTGCCGCCGCTCCCTAATGACGATGGCGCTTTTGAAGCCGGAAACAGGGAAAAAGCTATGTCATTGCAAAACGCCAGGCAAGCAAAAACCCATGCTGCTCTCTTGCAGTGCAACATAAATTATGATGCGTCGCAATATAAAGAAACAAGTAAGATGATAATCCGCCAGTAAACTATTGAACGGATTGGTGCCTGCCGCGATTTTATATAGGGCCCCTATCATGACGGTATTCTCCATGCGGTGCCTATTCGAGCTTATTTAGATATAGTTCTCCAACTACGCTGGGTTAAGTATGTGTGCGTCTTGTTGGATGCCGATAGTGAGCAAGGCGGGAAATGAACGCTGGAACCGGGGCACGGAGCGGATCATGAAGCTGTCATGGAGGGCTCTTGTCGGCGGATGGGACATTCCTCCTTTGGTCCTATACGGAGGCCACGGGAGCTTGACTGGATTTGCGGTGCGTCGCCAATTGGCACGATGTCCCGTCTGGATGCGTCGTATCCAGGCCAACCGGAGGTTCCTTCATGATCGGATATGTTGGATTTTCTACTTTGCCGCTGGTCTTTACGGCGACGCTGGCCTTCGCAAATCCAGCCGGCGCCGCGGGAGATTACCCGACGGTAGCGGTTGCCGACTACGTGCTCGGCTGCATGCAAACAAATGGCCAGACACGTCAGGCGCTTGAAAGCTGTTCCTGCTCGATCGACGTTATCGCCTCTATCCTTCCCTACGATCACTATGAGAGGGCGGAGACCTTCAAAAGCATGTCGCTGACGACGGGGGAGGCCGCAGGGTTGTTTCGCGAAAGCGCGCCGGCGAAAGCGGCGCGCACAGAACTGAAACGCGCGCAAGCGGAAGCCGACATACGTTGCTTTTAGAGCATGATGCCGAAAAGTGTGAAGCGGTTTTCGGGCGACATCATGCTTCATCTCTTTGATCTAGCGGCGGATTCAGATTTCAGGTCGACTTGACCTGAAATCATCCGGCTCTAGTCAGGCGGAGCAGGCGCGCGGGACGGTGCCTTACAGTCCGGCCGCTTCCATCGGCCAATGGCCGCGAAACACCTCGCCATCCGTGTCTGTCGCCTCGACACGGATTTCGCCATTGCCGTGCGCCGTGAAATCGAACCGGAAATTGGGATCCTCCGAAATCGATATTCCGCCCTCCATCGAGAGAATCGGCTTGTCGGCCTGAGAGATCGACAATTCGTGGATGAAGTGCGCGGGGATGAAATACTGGGTCAGCGGGTCCCGCTGCAGGCCCGAATTGTTCGGGTGCCGGATCATCAACTGCAGCTCCTGCACCTTCGTCATCGTCTCTTGAGGCGGGAACTGGCGCAGTTTCATCTGTCCCATCGTTGCCATCGCCTCGTCCATGTTCTTGACCGCGGGAGCCGAACAGCCGCCTGACGCCTTGACGAAGGTCTTGGCCATGTGGAGTTCCCCGCCTTGCGTCTCGGCGATGGCGCGCAGATAGGAATAATCGTTGACGCGTACGCGTGTCGACAGATGTGTCACGCCGGCGTCCTTGCCGATCTGGAACGTCGCCGCCACCGGTGCCGGATTGACGTCGATGATCAAGGTGATGGATTTGATGCCGTCGGGCGCCTTGGCGGGATCGATATAGATGTCGACGGGTACGATGGCGGCATCTTGTGCCCGCTTCGGCGCCTCGATCCTGACGACGCCGGTATCGACCAGCATCGCCCGATCGCCGAACACGTCGCCCTTCAAATCCTGCCAGATCCGGTCTGAAGAAACGCTTGTCTGCTGTGCTGTGGCGGTTCCGGAGGAACCGAAGAGCGTGCCGATGGTCAAGATGCTCAGGGCCAAGATGGTTGCGAGCGGCAAGGCGAGCTGCCGGTTGTGGTAAGTGTGTTCTTGCATGTCGATGCCTCCACCGATGTCAGAGAGGTGGTGCCCAGGCTGGCGCCAAGGGTAGGCCTTTGACGATGCGTTGGCAAATCGATCCATTTCACCGCTGCGGCGCTGTCGGTATGGTCTATTCCCATTCCAGCTCGGCGAAGGCTGCTGTTGCATTGCGTTCATTGTAGTCGTCGAACAGGTGCCAATTGCCCCGTTCGCTTCGGCCGGCGGTTTTGACTGCCGCGCCGAGCGGCGTCCCGTCGGCGATCGCCTTGCGAATATCGTGGGCCAGAACCTCGAAATAGCGCCGCTCTCCCGTCAGCGCTTCCGGCCAGTCGGTCGGTGCCGGACCATGACCTGGCACGACGCGCGCAGCGCCGATCGCGGCGAGTGCGTCCATCTGGCGGAGCCAGCCGAGCAGCGATCCGTCGAGCGTCGGCAAAGAACCCATGAACACGAGGTCGCCGGCAAAAAAAGTGCTGGTCGCGGTGTCGAAAACAGTCAGGTCGTTGTCGGTGTGCGCCGGCTTCCAGGCCTGCAATTCGAGCGTGCGGCCGCCGAGGTCGAGTTGCATGCGATCGTCGACCAGCATTGTCGGCGGCACGATCTCGACCCCCTTCATAAGCGCGTCGCCGACCTGTCCGCGATAGTTGTGCAGATAGAACGCGCCGCGCGCCTCGAGGGCGCGGGGCAGATTGTGATGGCCGACGATGGTCGCACCGATCTCTCGGAATGCGGCGTTGCCGAAAATGTGGTCGGGGTGCATGTGGGTGTTGACCAGGAAGCGGATCGGCTTGGCGGTTATCTTTCCGATCGCGGCGATAAAGGCATGCGCTTCTATCAGGCTGCCGCCACTGTCGATGACGGCAACGGCATCGGTGCCGACGACGACGCTCAGATTGCAGATCGCGCCCTCATTGGCGGCCGTCATCAATTCATCTGCGCCCTGGAAGGCGAAAACGCCGTCGGCGATTTGCCTGACCGAGAACTGCAGGCCGCCGGCAGCGGCCAGAACGGCCCGTCCAAAGCAGCATGGCAGCATCGCGGCGCTGGCCCCGACGCAGGCGAAACCACCCACAAATCTGCGCCGGACCTCGTCGATAGGCATGGAATCTCCGCTAAGCATCTGGCCGTCGCGACGATCAGGTCACGCCCGGAAATTTTCGATGGAACGAGCGCAAGAGGTCGCTCATCACCCGTGGATTGCGATGTTGCCGCGGCAGCCGCACATCGAACACGCCCAGCACATGGCTCGGTTGCGGTGCGAGCACGATGATGCGGTCCGAGAGCATCAGCGCTTCACGCAGATTGTGCGTTACCATCAAGGCGGTCGTTGGCCGCGCCGACCACACCGACAGAAGCAGGTGACGAAGCCGCAGGGCAGTCCGCTCATCGAGTGAGGCGAAGGGTTCGTCCAGGAAAAGCACCGCAGGCTCGTTGGCGAAGGCCCTGGCAAGTGCTGCCCTGCGCGCAAGGCCGAGCGAGAGTTCCGTTGGATAGAGCGAGCGCATGCCGGTGAGGCCGAGACTGTCGAACAGTTCGTCGAGATTTTTCGCGCTCAGGCCTTTCGGCAGCGCCAGTCTGACATTCTGCTCGACCGTCCGCCATGGCAGCAAAGTAGGCTCTTGGAACACAGCGGCGATGCGGTTCGAGCCGCCTTGCGGCAATTGGAAGGAGCCGGAAAAGTCTTTGTCCAATCCAAGCAAGATACGCAACGTCGTGGTCTTGCCGCAGCCCGACGGCCCGAGCAGACAGGCGAATTCGCCCTGCCGGACCTCGAAGGACAGACCCCGAAGCGCCGGCACCGAGACACCTCGCGCGGATCTGAAGGTCTTTTCGGCGATATCGACCTTAAGCGGGACGACGGCGCCAACGGGTTGCATGTCGTTCAACGGGCTGCACCAGGAGAAGTTCGATGACAAGCATCACCGCCACGAAAGCCAGCGTGTAGGCAAGAATGGCGGCGACGTCGAAGAGTTGGAAATAAAGATAGATCTGGAAGCCGACGCCATTGGAACGTCCGAGCAGTTCAACCACCAGGACGATCTTCCAGATGAGAGCGATGCCGGATCGCGAAGCCGCGGCAAAATAGGGCTGCAGTTGCGGCAGCAGGACATGGCGGATGCGGTCGAGGGGGCCGAAGCGGTAGACTGCGGCCATTTCGGCATAAATTGGGTCAAGCGCCCTGGCGCCCTCGCGCATGGTCACCACGACATTCGGGATCTTGTTCACGGCGACGGCGCCTATCGCCGCCGCCTCGTTGAGGCCGAACCAGATATAGGCGAGCACGATGATCACCAGCGCGGGAATGTTGAGAAACAGGATCAGCCAGGGATTGAAGAACCGGTCCGCACCGCGATAGCTGCCGAGAACGACGCCGATGACCGATCCGATGATCATTGCGACGACGTATGCCGCGGCAACCCGGCCGAGCGACACGCCAAGATGATAAAAAAGATCGCCGCTCGCCGCCTCCCTGAGCAGTTCCTGCCAAACCTGCCCTGGCGAGGGGAAGGCACGGCTTTGCCATAGATGGGCCGCGAGGCTCCACAGCAGGCAAAGTCCGAGCAGCGAAACCGCCACCGTCAGCGCCGGCATCAGTGCCGTCGCCAGGCTGGATCGACCGGACATATCCGTCGCCGCGCCGCTTGTGCCGTCGCCGGTTTCGGGTGCGGTCATTTCGCCAGTTCCGGCCAGAACGTGCCGGGCGCCATCTCCGGCGCCCTGCCAACCAGCTTCTCGCCGCCTATTGCAGCCAGCACGTGATAGAGCCTGCCCGCGTCGGCCGCTTCCTCGGAGACTGGCCGTCTGGGAATGCCCTGGCGATAGCGGTCGCGCAGTTTTTCCAGCTCCTTGCCTTCCGCGCGAATGAGTGGCGCCAGACGCAGCCATTCATCGTCGGATCTGGCCAGCAAGTCCTTTGCCTGCTTGGAGGCCCTGACGAAGCCCCGGGCGGAATCCGGATTCTCGTTCGCCCATTGTTCGTGGAAGACGTAGCCGAGCGCCGACACGGCGCCCGAGGCTCCGAGCGCTTTGGCCGCATCATCCGCTCCGATCAACCGACGAAAGCCGTTGGCCTCGAGCCGGGCGCAGAAATGCCAGAAATTGAGTACCGCATCGAGTTCGCCCTGCATCGCCTTTTCCGAAATCAGCGGCGGTGCGCCAAAGACGACGTCACTGGTTGACGGCAGGTCTATGCCGTGATCGCGCCTGGCCAGCGCCTGGATCAGTAGCCAGCTCTTGTCGAGCGGTCCGCCGGCGACACCGATCTTCTTGTCCTTTAGGTCGGCGATCGTCCGGATCGGCGATTCTTCCTTCACCATGATTGCGCCCACGGCGGTCGAATAGGGAACCATTGTAAGGTCGCTGCCCTCGGAGCGCTGGCGCGAGACCCACAGCCAGTCGGTCACGATCATGTCGATGGCGCCGGCCAGCATCGCGACGTTGGTCGCATCCTCGCCGGCGAAGTAGACGATTTCCAGATCGATCCTGTTGGCCTCGTCGAGCTTGTGTTGTTTCAGCGTATCGAGTTCCCAGCTCACGGTGCCGAACTTCAGGACACCAATTCGGATCTTGGCTGCTGCAAAGACTGCAACCGGCCTTAAGGCGAGGATGGCGGCTGTCCCAAGAGATGCCAGACGCAGCGTTTCGCGCCGCGAAATCATCTTGCAGTCTCCTTTTTCTCAGCCGCCGATGAACTAGGGATGTCGATCAAATCGCTCGTTCCTTACTCGGAAAGGCACATTTCCAGCGCACGATCTTGAGCCCCGGATGTTCCTGAGACCATTTTGCAATCTCGCTGGGCGCCAGGACCATGCATTGGAACAGAGAGCCACGGTTCTCGAAATAGAGATGCTCATCTCGGCAATTGCCCGGATTGGCACTCAGGCACACCGTCAATATGAGATCGACCGTATCCATTTGGCACCTATCGTCGCCTGCGCGGCGATCTCTCCAGAGATCGTGCTTTGGAGTCGCATCGTATTTCCTGAAGGTGCCGAACAGGAAACCGGTTGAAGTCAGGCTACGCGTTCGGCCAATACGCGTCAACAATGTGAACCGTATGCCGCCAAGCACTTTCACTTGCGCAGTCGGGAAACGAAACAGGACCTTTGTACGATTGACTTCCCTCAGCGGCAGTCTAGCTTTTCGAGGCGTGCAGGTGCTGCCATTCCAGAGGAGGGCGGATAGTCCCGCGTAAAACCGGATGCCGGCGGTCAAGGCATCGACGCGCACAAATCATCCAGGGCCCGCAGAAGATCAACGAGGAAACACCATGCGCGCAATTGCATTTTTCGCCGTCATATCCGTTGTGGCCTTCACGAACCAATCCCAGGCACAGGATGCTGCGGCGGGCGAGAAAGTCTTTACCAAATGCAAGGTCTGCCACATCGCCGACCAAGATAAGAACAAGATCGGCCCGTCGCTGAACGGCGTCATCGGCCGGACGGCAGGCACGCATCCGGGTTTCAGCTATTCTCAAGCGATGGTCGCAGCCGGCAAATCCGGCGTCAAATGGGACGAAGCCACGCTGGCGACCTACCTTCACGATCCCAAGGCCATGGTCAAAGGGACGAAAATGGCGTTTGCCGGTCTCAAGCAGGACGAAGACGTCGCCAATGTCATCGCCTATCTGAAGCAATTCTCCAAATAACCCGGTTCTTCCACTGGAAGTAACCCGGTTCTTCCGCAGGAAGTAACCCCGGTTCTTCCGCAGGAAGTGGCCCAGTTCTTCCGGCCGTTCGAAACTCCGTTCGGCGCCCACCCTGGCGCCGCCGGTCAAGCGGCGTCTTGCAGCCTCTGCATCGTGGAAGGCAGGTCGAGCAGGCTGTCGCAAACGAGGTCGGCGCCAAGCTCTTCAACGGGAATTTGGGTGTAGCCGCCACGCAGCAGAATGACGGGGATACCGGCGGCGCGCGCGGCGACCACGTCGGCGCTGCTGTCTCCGACCATCAGCGTGTCGCGAGGTTCGATCTGAAGCTGGTCGAGCGCCAGCAGCAAGGCATCGGGCGCCGGCTTGGGATTTGTCACCGCGTCTCCGCCGACGATCGCGCCGAAATATTCCGTCAGGCCGAAATGCAGCAGGATTTCGCGGGTCGCCAACTGCGGCTTGTTGGTGGCCACGCCCATGGCTATCCCACTCAGGTGGAAATGGGTGAGAACCTCCCTGACGCCAGGCGTCAGCTTTGTCAGGCCGGTCAGATGTCGGCGATAGATCGGCGCCATGACGCGGTTGGCCTCATCGAGCGCGCTGCCGAGAAGCGGTGCCCCGGAAGCCGCGAAGGCTCGCTCGACCAGTTTCCTGACGCCGCCGCCGATCATCGCCTTGACCTGTTCCAGGCGCAGCGGCGGCAGATCGCGGCCAGCCAGCAACTCGTTGACGGCGGCCGTTATGTCAGGCGCTGAATCGATCAGCGTGCCGTCGAGATCAAACAGGATCCCCTTCGGCGATCGAAACGGCCTGCCTGCGCCGACGTTCATGCAGCCTCCTTCCACTTGATCGAGCAGCCGATCGAAGCGATCTGTTGCAGCGGTCCATCGCCGGTTCGGGCAACCTGCTTCATCGCCTCGAACAGGTCGCGTCTCAGTCCGGGCGGTCCGGCGTCGCGTCGCGACGCGTCCAGCCGGCCGCGATATTGCAGCGTCAACTCGCTGTTGAGCCCGAAGAAATCGGGGGTGCAAACGGCTCCATAGGCACGCGCCACCGTCTGGCGCTCGTCGTGGAGGTAGGGGAAGGTGAAGCCGCTCGTCCTGGCGAAGAGCCTCATGTTGTCGAAGGAATCATCCGGATAGGCGTCGGCATCGTTGGAGTTGATCGTGACAAAGCCGATGCCTTCGGCCTTGAGGTCGTCGGCGTCGCGGACGATGCGTGAAATCACTGCCTTCACATAGGGGCAGTGATTGCAGATGAAAGCCACGACCAGCCCGTTCGGGCCGGCGTGGCTGAAGATCGAATGCGATTTGCCATCGACGCCGGGCAAAACGGCATCGACGGCTTGCCAGCCGAAGTCGCAGACAGGTGGGATTGCCGCCAAGATTTCCTCCGATGAAAATGCTTGCCGATGAAGCGGTTTATGCGGCTTTCCGGATCGCCCCGTCGGCCGCCTGTCTGATGGCGCCGATATTGGCGCGATAGGCAGCTTCGGTGCCGCCCTTGAAGATGGCCGAGCCTGCAACCAGCACATTGGCGCCGGCCGCGGTGACCAGCGGAGCGGTCTCGGGCGTGACGCCGCCGTCGATCTCGATATCGATCGGGCGGTTGCCGATCAGCGCCTTGATTCGCCTGACCTTGTCGACGACAGCCGAAATGAAAGCCTGGCCGCCGAAACCTGGGTTGACTGTCATCAGGAGCACCAGATCGAGCCGGTCGAGCACATATTCGATGACGCTTTCCGGCGTCGACGGATTCAGCGACACGCCGGCTTTCTTGCCGAGATTCCTGATCGCCTGCAGCGAACGGTCGAGATGCGGCCCGGCCTCGGCATGCACCGTAATGATGTCGCAACCGGCATCGGCGAAGGCGGCGAGATAGGGATCGGCCGGCGCGATCATCAGATGGCAATCGAAGACCTTGTCCGTTCGATCGCGGATCGTCTTGATCACCGGCGGACCGAAGGTGATGTTGGGCACGAAATGACCGTCCATCACGTCGAGATGGATCCAGTCGGCACCCGCCCGGACGACGGCTTCGACCTCGTCGCCGAGCCGAGAGAAGTCCGCGGAAAGCACCGAGGGCGCGATGATTGTCTTGGTACCCATGGTCGTCGGCTCCCACTCTGTCTTCCATTTTCCGGTCGCTTCACACCAACCGGCGTCACTTGTCAGCGCGTCTTCGTCTCCGGTTCGCCTTCGAGCTTACCTTCCGCGAACACGCGGCTGCCGCGAATATCGGATTCCTCAATGGTGATAAGGTCGGTCTTCGTCAACGCCCGGTCGCGCGACGCGAAAAGCCGGTTGGCCTGGCGAAGCCGCGCCCGGTCGAGCCCATTGCGGACCGAGCGCGCGTTGGAGAAATGCGGCAGCCGCATACGGATCGGGAGATACTCTTCGAGCGCCTTGGCCGCCGCCTCGCTGAGACGGTAATTCTGTTCCGCCAGCATGATCTCGGCGATCGACTTGAGTTCGCCGACGCCGTAGTCGGGAAAATCGAGGTGATGGGCGATGCGCGAGCGCATGCCGGGATTGCTGTCGAAGAAGCGGTCCATCTTGTTCTTGTAGCCTGCAAGAATCACAACCAGATCGTCTCGGTTGTTTTCCATGCATTGCAGCAGGATTTCGATCGATTCCTGGCCGTAGTCGCGTTCGTTTTCGGGCTTGTAGAGGTAGTAGGCTTCGTCGATGAAAAGCACGCCGCCCATGGCGCGCTTGATTACTTCGCGGGTCTTGGGCGCGGTGTGGCCCACATACTGACCGACGAGATCATCTCGAGTCACCGCGACCATGTGGCCTTCGCGGACATAGCCGAGGCGATGCAGGATTTCGGCCATCCTCAGCGCCACGGTGGTCTTTCCGGTACCGGGATTTCCCGTAAAGTTCATGTGCAGCGTCGGCGCGCCCGAGGTCAGCCCGAACTTGCGGCGAAGCCGGTCGACCAGGAGCAGCGCAGCGATCTCGCGGATGCGGTTCTTGATGGGCTTCAGGCCAACGAGTTCGCGGTCGAGCTTGTCCATCACCTCGTCGATGTTAGAGGCCTCGAACTCGGCCTGCAGATCAACCGATTCGTCCTGCGCGGCAGCGCCCTTTGCTATCGCGTCCAGCATGGTCGGTTAGCTCCGCTCGCCTTCGGGCCTGTCGGTCGCATAAGGCACGATCGAATAACCCTGGCTGCGGCCGTCGCGCTCCTGGCGCAGTAGCCGGAACCCGGGTTCGTTGGGCGGCCGGTTGACGATGAACGACATGCGCGGCGCTTCCCAACCCTTGGTCGAATCGAAGGCGGTGACCCGGACATACATGTTGGGCATGGTTTTCCGGCAATTGTTGACTTCAAGCAGGATGCCCGCCGGGTCCCTCAGGTCGAACATCGGGTTGCCGTACATTTCCCAATAGGTATTTCGCGGATGCGGATCGTCCGTGTACTCGACGCTGACCGCCCAATGGTTTTTCAGCGCGTATTTGATCTGCGCCGAAATCTGCTCATCGGTCAGGTCGGGCAAGAACGAAAACTGTCCTTGCGTGACCTTGTTTCCCGGATTGGTCATCATGGCGACGGTTCCTTCTTCTAGAAGCTGGGCGTTGCGGTTGGCACGAAGTCGGCCGTGTCGGTCGATTCGTAATTGAAGGTGACGTCCTTCCAGGTCTCCAGGGCCGCCTTCAGCGGCGTGCACCATCTGGCCGCCTGTTCGAGTATTTTGGTCCCTTCGCGCAGATAGTCGCGGCCCTCGTTGCGGGCGAGGATCATAGCCTCCAACGCGACGCGATTGGCCGTCGCGCCGGCCTGGATGCCGTCCGGATGTCCGATCGTGCCGCCGCCGAACTGCAGGATGACGTCCTCGCCGAGATAATGGATCAACTGGTGCATCTGGCCGGCATGGATGCCGCCCGAGGCGACGGGCATCACCTTGTTGAGCGAGGCCCACTCCTGATCGAAGAACAGCCCGGTTTCGAGGTTCTGCGGCGTGCGTTCCTCGCGCAGCGTGTCATAAAACCCCCTGATCATCAGCGGGTCGCCTTCCAGCTTGCCGACCACCGTGCCTGCATGGATGTGATCGACGCCGGCCATTCGCATCCATTTGCAGATGACGCGAAAATTCATGCCGTGGTTCTTCTGGCGCGAATAAGTCGAGTTGCCGGCGCGGTGCAGGTGCAGGATCATGTCATTGCGGCGTGCCCACTTGGCCATCGATTGGATCGCCGTGTAGCCGATGACGAGGTCGATCATGACGATGCAGGAGCCAAGCTGTTTGGCGAATTCGGCGCGCTCGTACATCTCCTCCATCGTGCCGGCGGTGACGTTGAGATAATGGCCCTTGACCTCGCCGGTGGCGGCCGACGCCTTGTTCACAGCCTCCATGCAGTAGAGAAAGCGGTCGCGCCAGTGCATGAAGGGCTGCGAGTTGATGTTCTCGTCGTCCTTGACGAAGTCGAGGCCACCCTTCAGCGCTTCGTAGACGACACGACCGTAGTTGCGGCCTGACAGGCCAAGCTTCGGCTTCGTCGTCGCGCCGAGCAGCGGCCGGCCAAATTTGTCGAGCCGCTCACGTTCGACAACGATGCCGGTCGCCGGTCCCTGGAAGGTCTTGAGGTAAGCCACCGGGATGCGCATGTCCTCGAGGCGCAAGGCCTTGACTGCCTTGAAGCCGAACACGTTGCCGATGATCGATGCGGTCAGGTTGGCGATCGAACCCGGCTCGAACAGGTCGAGGTCGTAGGCGATGTAGGCGAAGTACTGTTGCTCGGTCCTGGTGCCGGGACCTGTGTTCGGCACCGGCTCGGATCTGAACGCCTTGGCGCGGTACAACTCGCAGGCGGTCAGCCTGTCGGTCCACACCACGGTCCATGTCGCGGTGGAGGATTCACCGGCAATGGCGGCCGCTGCTTCCTCGTGGTCGACACCGGGTTGCGGTGTGATCCGAAACATGGCGATCAGATCGGTTTCCTTGGGCCGGTAGTCCGGCTCCCAGTAGCCCATCTTCTTGTAAGGGATGACCCCTGACTTGTAGCGCTCCTTGCCTTCTTTGAGCGTACCCGGTGACGGCATGTCGATCTTGTTCATGACAGGTCTCCTGTCTGCCGCTCAGGCGGCTTTCGCGGTTGCGATTTGCGGGTCGAGTTTTCCCGCGGCGTAACGTTTGGCCATCTCGTCCATGGCGATAACCCTGATTTTCGAGGCGTTGCCCGCGGTGCCGAAGCGTTCGAAGCGATCGCGGCAAAGGTCGCGCAAGGCATCCATGGCGGGTTTAAGGAATTTGCGCGGATCGAACTCGTGCGGGTCCTCCGTCGCGACGCGACGAAACTGCCCGGCCATGGCCATGCGGCAATCGGTATCGATGTTGACCTTGCGCACGCCATAGCGGATGCCGCGCTCGATCTCCCCGACCGGAACGCCAAAAGTCTGGGGCATCTCGCCGCCATATTTGTTGATGATGTCCTGCAGTTCCTGCGGCACGGAGGAAGAGCCATGCATGACCAGATGTGTGTTGGGCAGCTTTTCGTGGATCGCCTCGATCACTTGCATGGCGAGGATGCCGCCGTCGGGCTTGCGGCTGAACTTGTAGGCGCCGTGCGAGGTGCCGCAGGCGATCGCCAGCGCGTCCACCTGGGTGGCGGTCACGAAGTCGACCGCCTGATCGGGATCGGTCAAAAGCTGGTCGTGGGAAAGCGCGCCTTCGGCGCCGTGCCCGTCCTCGGCTTCGCCCTGGCCGGTTTCCAGCGACCCCAGCACGCCAAGCTCGCCTTCGACCGAAGCGCCGACCCAATGCGCCATGCGTGCGACACGTTCGGTGATGGCGACGTTGTAATCGTAGCTCGCCGGCGTCTTGGCGTCCGCCATCAATGACCCGTCCATCATCACCGAGGTGAAGCCGTGGCGGATCGCCGAAAGACAGGTGGCTTCGTTGTTGCCGTGATCCTGATGGACGCATAGCGGAATGGCCGGATGGATTTCGGTCAACGCCTCCATCATCTTGGCCAGCATGATGTCGTTGGCATAGGAGCGCGCACCGCGCGAGGCCTGGATGATGACCGGCGCGTCGCAGGCCTTGGCCGCCTCCATGATGGCGAGGCCTTGTTCCATGTTGTTGATGTTGAATGCCGGAACGCCGTAGCCGTGCTCGGCGGCATGGTCGAGAAGCTGGCGAAGGGTGATGCGGGCCATTTGTCGGGTCCTCCTAGATGATGAGCTTCAGCGCCGCTGCCGCGATGGCTTCGGGCGTGATGTCGAAATGCCGGTAGAGATCCGGGGCAGGGGCGCTGGCGCCGAAACCAGCCATGCCGACGAAAGCGCCGGTGTCGCCGATCCAGCGGTCCCAGCCGAGACGGGCGGCTGCCTCCACGGCAACGCGCGGCGCTGAACCGAGGACGGACTTCCGGTAGTCCGCATCCTGTTCCTCGAAAAGCTCCCAGCACGGCATCGAGACGACCGCGGCGGCGATGCCGTGCTCGGCTTCCAGCCGTCCCGCGGCGGCAACGGCAATCTCGACCTCCGAGCCGGTGGCGATCAGCGTCACGGCGCGGTGCTCGGCTGGCTCGCGCAGGATGTAAGCGCCCTGGCTCGACCGGTTCTCCTCGCTGTGTGGCTCGTCGCTGTGTGACTCGTTGCTGTGTGCTTGGCGCAGCATCGGCAGGTTCTGGCGCGAGAGCACCAGCACGCTCGGCCGGCTCTCGCTCTTCAGCGCCAGTTCCCAGCACTCGGCTGTTTCGATGATGTCGGCCGGACGGAAGACGTTGAGGTTGGGCGTCGCCCGCAGCATCGCCAGGTGCTCGACCGGCTGGTGCGTCGGACCATCCTCGCCGAGGCCGATGGAATCATGCGTCATCACGTAGATGACACGCTGGTCCATAAGCGCCGAGAGCCGCATCGCGCCGCGCGCATAGTCGGCGAAACACAGGAACGTACCGCCATAAGGCACGAACCCGCCATGCAGCGCGATTCCGTTCATGGCCGCGGCCATGCCGTGCTCGCGGATGCCGTAGTGGATATAACGGCCGGCATAGTCATCAGGCGCTATGCGATCCATGCCCTTGGTGATCGTCAGGTTCGAATGCGTCAGATCGGCGGAGCCGCCGACCGTCAGCTCGGTAGCAGCGTTGATCACACCGAGCGCCATTTCGGAGGCTTTACGCGTTGCGACCTTGGTCGCCTTCTCGACATGCTCCTTGCGGAAGGCGCCCAGGGCCTCGAAGACCGCATCGGGCAAGTTGCCGGCGATCGCGCTCGCAAAGGCCTCGCGCTGCGGCGAGGCGGCAAGCCGCTGCTCCCAGGCGAGCCGCGCCGCTTGCCCGCGCTCGGCAATTTCACGCCAGGCGAAAACGATGTCGTCCGGCACCTCGAACGGCGCGTAGGCCCAGCCGATGTTTTCGCGCGTCGCGGCGATCTCTGCATCGCCGAGCGGCGCGCCATGCGTCTTCTCGGAACCGCCGAGATTGGGCGCGCCCTTGCCGATCACCGTGCGGCAGGCGATCAGGGACGGCCGATCCGACTGCTGCGCAGCTTCGATTGCCGCAGCGACGGCGTCCATATCGTGGCCGTCCACCGATTGGACATGCCATCCAGCGGCTTTGAATCGTGCCGGCTGGTCCATCGATGTCGACAGCGAAGTCGGTCCGTCGATCGAGATCGCATTGTCGTCCCAGAACACGATCAGCCTGGACAGCTTCAGGTGACCGGCAAGATCGATCGCCTCGTGGCTGATGCCTTCCTGCAGGCAACCGTCGCCGGCGATCACGTAAGTGAAATGATCGACGAGATCGGCGCCGTGACGGGCAGCAAGCATGCGCTCCGCCAGCGCCATGCCGACGGCGGTCGAAATGCCTTGTCCTAGCGGACCGGTCGTCGTCTCGATGCCAAGCGCATGGCCATGTTCCGGATGTCCGGCGGTGCGGCTGCCCAACTGGCGAAACCGCTGCAATTCCTCGATCGGCATGTCTTCGTAGCCGAGCAGGTAATGCAGCGCATATTGCAGCATCGAGCCATGCCCGGCCGAAAGCACGAAGCGGTCGCGATCGGGCCAGTTGGGCGCCGACGGATCGATGTTGATGAAGCGGCAGAACAGCACCGTCGTGACGTCGGCCATCCCCATCGGCATGCCCGGATGACCGGAATTGGCCTTTTGGACGCTGTCCATCGCCAGTGCGCGAATGGCGTTCGCCATGTCGCGCTCCGAGACGGCGGCGACGGGCTTCAATGCGGCTTGGCTGTTCATGGCGTCCTCCTCACGACACACGGTTCTTGCGTTCGATCAATTGCAGGATGAGCGGCGTCAGGATCAGCTGCATGGCGAGGTCGAGCTTGTTGCCTGGAACCACTATGGAATTCGGCCGCGACATGAAGGAGTCGTGGATCATTGAGAGCAGGTAAGGGAAATCGATGCCGCGGGGATTGGCAAAGCGGATGACCAGCATCGATTCGTCGGGCGTCGGGATCCAGCGCGCGATAAACGGGTTCGACGTGTCGACGATCGGCACGCGCTGGAAATTGATGGCGGTCTGCGAGAATTGCGGGACGATGTAGCGGACATAGTCCGGCATGCGGCGCAGGATCACGTCCATCACCGCCTCGGTGGAATAGCCGCGCGTTGCGCGGTCGCGATGGATCTTCTGGATCCATTCGAGATTTATGACCGGGACCACGCCGATCTTGAGGTCCGCGTGCCTGGCCAGGTTGATCTTGTCGGTGACGACGCAGCCATGCAGGCCCTCGTAGAAGAGCAGGTCGCTCGGAGCGAATTCGCGCCATTCGGTAAAATGTCCCGGCGGCGTGCCGTACTGCTTCTCCTCGTCCTCGTCATGGATGTAGGTGCGGGTCTTTCCGGTCCCCCGGCGGCCATATTCCTCAAACACTTCTTCGAGGATTGCGAGCTCGTTGGCTTCGGCATTGAAGTGGGTGAAGTTCGGATTGCCCGCCTTCTCTTCCTCGGCCACCTTTATCTTCATCGTGGCGCGGTCGTAGCGGTGAAAGGCATCGCCCTCGATGAAGGCGGCCTCGATGTTCTCGCGCCGGAAGATCAGATCGAAGATGCGCTTGACCGAGGTGGTGCCTGCGCCCGACGATCCGGTGATGGTGATGATGGGGTGCTTTGCCGACATGGTACTCAGGCCCTGAAAAGGCCGCGGCGGCTGAACAGCGGCGCACGCTCGCCGATCGCGCTGGGTTCGGTGTGGTAGCGGGTGATGCGCGCGACTTCCCGCGCCGATCCAAACACCACGGGGACGCGCTGGTGCAGGCTCTCGGGTTCGATTTCGAGAATGCGGGTGATCGTATCGGTGGCGGCACCGGCCGCCTGTTCGATGAGATAGGCGATCGGGTTGGCCTCATAGACGAGGCGCAGCCGCCCTTGGCGGTAACCCTTGCGCGTGTCGCCTGGATACAGGAATACGCCGCCGCGCATCAATATGCGGTAGCAGTCGGCGACCAGGGAAGCGATCCAGCGCATGTTGAAATCCTTCTCGCGTGGGCCTTCGGTGCCTTCCAGGCAGTCGTCGATATAGAGCCGCACCGCCTCATCCCAGTGCCGGTAGTTGGCGGCGTTGATGGCGAACTCCTGGGTGCGTTGCGGAATGATCCGGCTCTCATAGGCCTGGACGAAGGTGCCGAGCCTGGTCGAGAGGACGAAGACATGCGTGCCGCTGCCGAGCGACAGAACCAGCGCCAGTTGCGGCCCGTAGATGAAAAAGCCGGCGGCGAGCTGGTTCACGCCTGCCTGCAAAAAAGAGGCGGCCGGATTCCCGTCCGGCGCGCCAGTTGCAGGGAGGAGCGAGAAAATCGTTCCAATCGACACGTTGGTGTCGATGTTGGACGAACCGTCGAGCGGGTCGATGGCGATGGCGAGAGGCGCTTGCCTGTCGAGCAGGACCGGCTGCTCCAGTTCCTCGGAGGCGTAGAGCGCGACCGGAGCGTGGCGCATGGCGTCGAGGAAGATGTCGTCGGCGAAGATGTCGAGATCCTTCTGGACATCGCCATCGGCATTGGCGCCGCGGGTCCCGGCAAAGGCCGCGCCGAGCACCCCTTGATTGATGGTATTGCGGATCTTGGTGGCGGCCTGCGTCAGCTGACGGACAGTGGCTACGACCGCGGAGCGCAACTCGTCCGGCGGGCCGAGATAGGAATTCAGAAAAGCGTCGAGCGTTGCCGCTGGCATCGTAACCTCCCGATCCAGCCGCATCTCCTCGGGGTCGGCCGGATTGGGGAATGAAAGCAAACGAAATAGGATAAGTAAAATTTAATAACTTTACTTCAACGGTAAAAAAATTTTAGTATGCCATATGAAAAACCTCACGCTCAGGCAATTCAAGACCGTTCAGGCGATCATCAGTCACGGAAAAATTGTCAGTGCGGCCAAGGTGTTGGGTCTGTCTCCTCCTGCGGTGACGATCCAACTGCGGCAAGTGGAAGAGGAGTTCCAACTGGCCTTGTTCGACCGGACGTCGGACGGCATGCGTCCCACTGCCGCAGGTCTGGCCTTCGTGGAGGCGGCGCAGGCCATCGAGGAGCGGCTGCGTCTGCTCGAAGACACGATGGATGCGATCAAGGGCGTGCGCACCGGCAGTCTGAGGCTCGGCGTCGTTTCCACCGCCAAATATTTCGCGCCGCGGCTCATGGCCGGCTTCATGAAGGAACATCCCGACATCGATATGCGGCTTGCCATCGGCAACCGTGCCGAAACGATCGATAGTCTGAAGAACCACGATATCGACATCGCGCTGATGGGGCGCCCGGCCAAGGAGGTCCCGGTGCGTGCTTCGGTCTTCGGCGATCACCCGCTGGTCATCATCGCGCCGCCCGAACACCCGCTGGCGTCGGTACGCGACATTTCAAAGGAACGGATCGCCGAAGAGCATTTCCTCATTCGCGAGCCCGGCTCCGGCACGCGCATCTCGCTGGAAATATTCCTGAGTGACGTGCCCGGCCGGATCGACGATCTCGGCGTCGAGATGGGCTCGAACGAGACGATCAAGCAGGCGGTGATGGCCGGTCTCGGCATCGCCTTCATTTCTGCCCACACCATTGCCGCAGAAACCGAAGCCGGCCGGCTGGTCATCCTCGACGTCGTCGGCATGCCGATCCGCCGGCAATGGTTTTCGGTGATGCGCACCGATCACGCGATCTCGCCGGCCATGGCGACGTTCCACGATTTCCTGATGCGCAAGGGCGCGATGTACCTGCCCCTGTTCGGCAAGCTCTATCCGCACACCAAACAGGGATGATGTTGGACTGGTGCGCCGACCGGAACGGCCGACCTACCCAACGCTAGAGATCGCGAGAAAGCTTCGAGAAGGGAGTGGAGAACGCCCGGCGATTGTTGGCGTTAGATAAGCTGTATGTTATGTTGCAGTGCGAAAGAGCGGGGGCCACGTCCTTTCACACCCGTAAGCGATCTGTATGTGCGATCCCCGCAGACTGGCTTGTATCTCGGAAACCGCCCGGGCATGGGGTTCGGGAATCGATGGGGAAAAGGGGCAATGCTTTATACACTCGTTATGATGGTCTGCCTGACGAATGTGCCGCAGGACTGTGAGCAGCGCGAACAGATGGTGGACGGCCTGGCCATGAATCCCGGCACCGCCTTCATGCAGGCGCAGCCGCTGGTGGCCAACTGGATCGAGACACATCCCGGATATTTCGTGCGGCGCTGGCGCGTGCTGCCGGGCCGGGGATCGTGAGATCCGCCGCGAAGAGCGAATGAGGTTCTACTTCTTCGCGGCGAGCGTTTCCGAGACGACCTTGGACAATTGATAAAGCCGCTGCTCGATTATCGTCGGCACATCGCAGACATATGTCAGCGATTGGACGCGTTCATTGAAAATTCGCGTTGCGAATTTCAGCTGTTCGGTTCGCCGCTCGATCTCGTCCGGATCCGCATCGGGCTTTGCCCGCAACGCATCGACGTCGGATGCTTCCTTGCGCAAGGCGGCCGCCATTTCGAGTTGTTTGTGGGCATAACGGGAAATGCCCGAAATCACGTGAGAGCGCTCGGCGTCCATGTGATCGAACATCCCCTGCACCAGCATCGCCATTTTCGGCGCAAGCTGCTCGGCCGGCAACGAGGCGGCAAAATCCTTGATCTCCTTTTGGGCGTCGGCAATCGGCATCCGCCGTGCCGCCACGTCCTCGACCAGGGCGGAGACGGCAGTATCCTTGGACCAGTCCCTGGCCGACGGCGGCAGGTCCGGTCCGTTCCATACCTGGCCGAGTGACAGTTGCGGCACCTTGCGCTGCATGCAAGGCCAGTCGGGATCGGCGGTCGCCGCATTGGCGTTCGCGAGCGGGGCAAAACTGGCGACCAGAACCAGGCAGCGAACAAGACCCATGCTTGCCATCAGGCATTTCCTCCCATGTCCTGTTTGCGAGTGATCAGGCCGCGCGAGGGATTGTAGGCGATGATGGCGGCGGCCAGAAACAGCAGCGTGCAGCCGGTGACGACGCCCAGCGACACCCAGTCGACCTGTCCATAGAAAGCGAAGCGGATCAGTTCGACGGCATAGGTGAACGGATTGGCGAGGCAGATCTTGTAGAGCAGGGGACTGGCCTCCTGGATGCGCCACAAGGGATAGAGTGCCGGAGACGCAAAATAGCCGGGAAAGATGACGAAGTTCATGATGCCGGCAAAGTTTTCGAGCTGTTTGATCATCGAGGACAAGAGCATGCCGAGGGCGCAAAGCATCATGCCCGACAGGAACAGCGCCGGCAGCACCATGAGATAGCCGAGCAGCGGAGCCTTGACGCCCCAGAACCAGGCAACGATCAAAAATGCATAGACCTGCGCGATCGATACGGCGACGCCGGCAAGCATCTTCGACACCAGCAGGAACCAGCGCGGGAAGGGGCTGACCAGCAGGGTGCGCATGTTGCCCATCTCGCGGTCATAAACCATCGACAGCGAGGACTGCATTCCACTGAACAGCAGGATCATGCCGCATAGTCCGGGCGTGATATAGACCTCGTAGAGCACATAAGTCTTGTAGGGAGGGATGATCGAGACGCCGAGCACCTGCCGGAAGCCGGCAGCGAAGATGAACAGCCAGACGAGCGGCCGGACCAGCGAGGAAATGAAACGCTCGCGCTGGTGCAGGAAGCGCAGGCACTCGCGCAGGACGACGCCCTTGAGGCAAATGAGATAATGGCGGAGGCCAAAACTTTCTGACCGCACCGGCACGATGACGGCTTGACCGGGGACCGCGGGAGCGCTCATGGGGGCATCTCCGCCTTGCCTGCCGTGTCAATGCGGCTGAGCTTCGAGAAGGCGTCGCGGATCGAATTTGCGCCGCTCGCCTGGACGACATCGGACACCTTGCCGCTGGCCACCAGCTCGCCCTGCCGCAGAACGACGACATCGTCGCCATCGTCAACTTCGTCGATCAGATGCGTGGCCCACAGCACGCCAATGCCCTCGGTTTCGACGAGCTTGCGGATGGTGGCCAGAATGCCCGCACGCGACTGGATATCGAGACCGACCGTCGCCTCGTCGAGCAGGAGCAGGGATGGGCGGTGGAGCAGCGCCCGTGCGATCTCGACGCGCCGCATTTGGCCGCCGGAAAGGCTGCGTGCCTTGTCATGCTGGCGGCCCGGCATGTCGACAATATCGAGCAATGCGGCGATGCGCTGGCGAGCCTCGCGTCCGCCAATGCCGTGCAGCGAAGCGTGGTAGGAGAGGTTCTGGTGGACGCTCAGGTCGAGATCGAGCGTGCGTGCCTGGAACACGATGCCGACACGCCTGAGCGCCTCGCCGGAAGCGCGGCTGACGTCGTGGCCGAAGATGCGGATCGATCCGCGGCGCGTGTCGTAGAGGTGGCTGATCAGCGAGAACAAAGTTGTCTTGCCGGCTCCGTTGAGGCCGAGCAGAACGGTGAAAGTCGCCGGCGCGATCGAGAAGGAGACGTCGTTGAGCGCCGGCTTCGGTCCATAGGAATGGCTGACAGCTCCGACATCGAGCGCCGCCACCCCGTCTCCTGGTCCGCTTGTCTTCACATGCTGCACGCCCGGTCGCTCCTCCGATCTCCGCTGGCTATTTGATCGTGATCTTACCCTTCAGGCCCTTGTCGGCAAGGTCGGGAACCGACCAGGTGTATTCGCCCGGCCGGACGGTGTGGAACTGCACCTGGATCATTCTAGCGTCATCGAATTCCAGCCAGGCCGGCCCGCCGTCCATGTGCACCCTTGCTCCAGCCGGAGCAAGAGCAAGTCCGGCGAGCGCGGCGAAGACCAACCTGCGGCAAAATTTCATGGCGTCAGCCTCCCGATGATCAATCTCTACTATTTGGGCGAAATGACCACACCCCAGGGCTGCTGGCCCACGGTGAGCGATTGGACCGGCTCGTCGGTCGCAGTATCGATAAACGTGATGTCGTTCGAATTGCCGTTCGTGGTGATCAGCGTCTTCTGGTCGGGCGTGAAGGCCAGATGCCAGACGCGCTGGCCGACGAGGATGTATTTTTCCACTTCGTAGGTCTCCGCGTTGATCACCGCCACATGATTTGCCGGGCCGAGGGCCACATAGGCCTTCTTGCCATCGGCGCTGATCGCGATGCCTACCGGCTGGATGGTTTCGGCCCGCAATCCCTGAATCTCGAACTGGACCTTCTTCACCACTTCGCGTTTGGCGTTATCGATGACGCTGACGGTGCCTCCGACCTCGGCGCTGACCCAGACCTGCGAGCTGTCGGGCTTGAATTCGGCAAAGCGCGGGCGTGTGTCGACCAGCACATTGTCGGTTACCTCATGCGTGCCGGTGTCGATGAAATGCGCCATGCTGGTGGTTTCGGAGGTGTTGACCATGGTCTTGCCGTCGGGGCTGATACTCATGCCTTCCGGTTCCACGCCGACTGGAATCTCGGCAAGGATCTGCCTGCTTTCGACGTCGATAGCGGTGACGAGATTGTCGTCCTCGTTGGCGACATAGAGCGTCTTGCCGTCGGGCGAGAGCACGAACAATTCGGGATCGGGGCCGGACGGCAGCGTGCCGACGATCTCAAGTGTCGCGGTGTCGATGATTTCGATCGTATCGTCGTCACTGGCGCACAGATAGACGAATTTCCCGTCATGCGAGAGGGTGATGCCGCGTGGTCTCTGGCCCACTTCGACGGTCTTCACCACCTGCATGGTGGCGGTGTCGACGACGGTCATCGTATTGTCCTTCTCGTTGGAAACATAGGCCGTGTAGGCCGACGCCGGACCGGCCATGACGCCGGTCGCGAGAATGGCGAATGCGCAAGCTCGTCTCTGCACGGAAATTCCTCCCCGATTGCTTTCTACTTAAGGACGCATCTCGTCTCCGGCTGGTCGACACCGAGCGTATCGAGCTCGGAGACCTGATGAAGATAACCTTCCTGCGGCGATGTAGAGACGACCGACTTGGCGTCGCCAAGCAGGATCGGCTGGCGCAGCTGAAGGTTCCATTTGCGGAAGGTCAGCTTCTGCCCCTTGAAAGCAGCGACCGAGAAATCATCCGAGCGGATGTAGTCGCTGATCTTTTTCTCATCGTCGCCATTGATGCGCGTGGTGGCTTCGCCGACGGCCCGCACCGCCGTCCAGGCTGACATGTCCTTGGAAAGCATCCGCCGGCCCGTCGTTTTCAGGAAGCGGCTCTGCATTTGGATGCCGCCCCATTGTTCGCTGGCGGGATGCCACGACGATGCAACAAGCCCGGCGGTGCCGGCGACCGGCCGCGGCGCCCAGGTGCGGTAGGACACGTAGGTCCCGAACACCTCGCTTTCGTCGGCGACAAGCACAATGTCGTGCTCCGGCAAGTCCTGCGTGAATACGGAAATCTGCTGCTGTATCTGCGTGGCGCCGGTATCCGTACGCCTGGCTGTGCCGGTGTCCTTGAATTCCTTCTCGGCGACGATCTGGGCGCCGAAACGGGCTGCCGCGCGGCGCAACGCGTCGGCGTAGAGATGGTCCTGCTCGTGCGAGCCATAGAGCAGCACCCAATTCGGCCACTTCTTCACCATGAGATACTGCGCCAGCGCGTCGGCAAGCATGCTGCGCGTCGGCGCGATATGGAAAACGTTGATGCGGCAGTCTTCTTCCCGCAGGCTATCGTCGGGGGCGCCGATGTTGAAGATCAGCACGCCTTTGTCACGGGCGATGTCGGCGATCGACAGCAATTGTCTGGCCGAAAGGTCTGCGACCACATAGCGGTCACCTTTGGCGATCAGGTCCTCGAATGCCTGAACCGCGTCGGCTTCGGGCTTTATCTCGGACACGTCGAGGCTGAATTTCTGGTCGGTGAACTTTCCGGTCGTATTGTTATCGCCGATTGCTACGTCAGCGCCGGCGACACCTTCATCACGTGGCGACAGGTCGAGCATGGAAAGCGTCAATTGTGGCGCGTAGGCTCGCAAATAGCCTATCTTGATTTCGGCTATCTTTTTTCCCGGTCTGTCCGTTGCAGCCGGTTGCTTGCCCTTCACGTCCTGGGCCATCGCGCCCGGAACGTTGAGAGTCAGGAAAAAAATAGGCAAAAAAGCTGCGAGAGTGCCTGGCACCGCTCTCATCATCGATAAAACTATCCGTTCTTGCACTAAAGTCCGATTGTTGCCGGACCTGCGCGAATTCAAGGTGCCCACAATGAGCTTAGCGGACCGACAAAATTTATCAAACCCCTGCAAGTGGACTTACATGCCTGCTTTAGTCCTATGCCATTTCTGGGATACGGCGGCGACTGAGCGGATCGCGATCGTCGACTTCGAGGTCATCGGCAACAATGTCGGAACGTGAAACTCTATCGATCGCCCTGGGAGGAACATCCTGATGAAAACCCGCGCCGCAGTCGCCTTCGCCGCCGGAAAGCCGCTGGAGATCGTGGAGGTCGACCTCGACGGCCCGCGCGAGGGCGAGGTGCTGGTCGAGATCAAGGCGACCGGCATCTGCCACACCGACGAGTTCACGCTGTCGGGCGCCGATCCCGAAGGCCTGTTTCCGGCCATCCTCGGCCATGAAGGCGCCGGCGTCGTGGTCGATGTCGGCAAGGGCGTCACTAGCGTCAAGAAGGGCGACCACGTCATCCCGCTCTATACGCCCGAATGCCGGCAATGCCCGTCCTGCCTGTCGAGAAAGACCAATCTGTGCACGGCGATCCGCGCCACGCAGGGCCAAGGGTTGATGCCGGACGGCACCTCGCGCTTCTCGATCGGCAAGGACAAGTTGTTTCACTATATGGGCTGCTCGACCTTTTCGAACTTCACCGTGCTGCCGGAGATCGCGGTGGCCAAGGTCAATCCGGACGCCCCCTTCGACAAGATCTGCTACATCGGCTGCGGGGTGACCACCGGCATCGGCGCGGTGATCAACACCGCCAAGGTCGAGCAAGGCGCCACGGCTGTCGTCTTCGGCCTCGGCGGCATCGGCCTCAACGTCA
>NZ_JAMYTH010000037.1:0-54723 GCF_040322415.1 Mesorhizobium sp. M0152 | reverse complement strand
AGGTTCACACCCGCCTCGAATATGCCGACCGAAGCAGCAGCGCCGAGACGCGCTACTACATCTGCTCCGCACCTTGCGACATCGAGCGCCTCGCCGCCGCAGCACGCGGCCACTGGGGTGTCGAGAGCATGCACTGGCTGCTCGACGTCGCCTTCAAGGACGACCTGTCGCGCTATCGCGCCGGAAACGGCGCCAAGAACATGGCTGCCGTGCGCCGCTTCGCCCTCAACCTCGTGCGCCTCGACAAATCAAAAGGCAGCGTCAAGACAAAGCGCAAAGCCGCGGGGTGGGACCCAGACTTCCTGCTCCAGATCCTCCAACAAAAATGACCGTTAACCTCGATTCCCCGCCGTGGGCACGGCCACCATCTGGCAACATGGAAATCGACTTGTCAGAGAGCGTGGCGCTCGGCCTCGGGGGTCGAGACCAACCGGGCTGAAGCGGCGTTGGCGGCGGCGACGGCCTTCCGCATCGGTTCCCCACGGGCAAGCGCCGCGGCCAGTGCGCCGACGAATTCGTCCCCCGCGCCATGCGTGCTGACAAGCTTGACCGGGATAGCCGCCAGCGCGAAGTCTTCTCCGGTTCGGCTGCAACAGGCGACGCCTTCGCCGCCCGCCGTGACAATGGCGACAGGGCAGAGATCGACCAGCCGCCGTGTGGCGTCCATGGCGCCATCGAGAGTTTCAACCATCACTTCACCGGCCAGGAATTCGGCCTCGATGGCGTTGACCACCAGGATGTCGACCAGCGCGATCAATGTCCCGGAAAGCGCGCGCGCCGGAGCGGCGTTGAGCACGACGCGGCCACCCTGTGCCTTGACCGCGCGTGCGGCGGCGATGTTGGCGGCTTCCGGCACTTCGTTCTGCAACAGAAGCACCGCGGTTCGTGCCACCATTTCGGAGGCAGAGGCAATGTCGGTGTCGGCCAGCGTCAGATTGCTGCCGGAGACGATCACCGCTCCATAGTCGCCGCCTTCGTCGAAGATCGCCACGCTCATCCCGGAGGCGGCGCCGGGCGCCACTCGCACGAAGCGTCGATCGACACCGGCGCGGTCGAGATTGGCGAGCAGTGCCGCGCCGAAATCATCGTCGCCGACGGTGCCGATCATCGCAGCGGAGGCGCCGGCCCGCGCCGCGGACACCACCTGGTTACCGCCCTTGCCGCCGCATTTGGGGTGCCAGGCATGGCCGGTCAGCGTCTCGCCCTTGCGCGGACGGTCGGCAGCTTCGACCATGATGTCGTAATGCAGGCTGCCGAACACGGTGACCAGAGGCTTTGTCTGCGGCGTCATGAGCCCCGGTCTTTTCGTTTCGACGCCACCGCCGACATGGTGCGGCCGAGATTACGTTCCGCCGCCTGGTAGTCGCGCTGTGCCACCGCCACGAACAGCGCATCGAGAATGTTGAGCTGGGCGATGCGCGCCGCCGCATTCTCGCCCATCAAGGGCGAACCCTGCGCCGTCGAGCACAGGACGATGTCGGCGATCTGGGCCAGGGGCGAGTTGTCGTAATTGGTGATGGCAAGCGTGCGGGCACCGTTCTTGCGGGCCAGCTGGATGGCGTCGATGACGGCGGACGTGTTGCCCGAATGCGAGAAACCGACAGCGATATCGTCGCCGCCGAGCAGCGAAGCCGACATCAGCATCATATGCGAATCGTCGTAGACGGAGGCGCGGATGCCGATGCGCAGGAATTTGTGCGAGACGTCGCGCGCGATCTGCGCCGACCCGCCGACGCCATAGAAATCCCGGTTCCTCGCACGATAGAGAAGGTCGGCGGCGCGGTCGAAATCCTCGATGTCGAGGATCGCCAACGTCTCCTCCAGCGCCTGGATAGAGGTGCGGAACACTTTCTGCACGATCTCGGCCGAACTGTCGTCGGACGACAATTCCTGGTGCATCTCGGCGGTCGGCAGGCGGCTGTATTCATAGACGGCGGTGCGAAAGTCGCGATAGCCGGAGAAGCCTAGCTTCTTGGCGATCTTGACCACCATCGCCTCGGACACGCCGGACTCCTCGGCGATCTGCTTCAGCGGAATGCTCTCGTCGAAGCCGCGCCGGCCGAAGACGGTTTCCACCACCTTCGCCTCCAGCGGGGTGAGGTGCGGCATCATCATGCGGATGCGCGGTCCTACCGCTTTCAGGTCCAGCCCGCTCAAGGTCATCCACGCCCCCTCGTCACGCGATCGATAAGCATCGCGGCGAGGATTATAAGACCAGTTGCCAGAAGCTGATAGAAGGACTGCACGTTCATCAGTGTCAAACCGTTGCGCATGGCACCCAGGATGACGGCGCCGAGGATGGTGCCGACGATGCTGCCCTTGCCGCCCATCAGCGAGGCGCCGCCGATGGCAGCCGCGGCGATGGCGTCGAGTTCCCAGAGATTGCCGAGGATGGGCTCGGCGGCGCCCAATCGGCCGATCAGGATCTGCGCGGCAAGGGCCGCCAGCAGGCCGGAGATCATGTACGCGGCGATCTTGGTGCGGGCGATCGGCACGCCGGCGATGTAGGCCGCCTCTTCGTTGCCGCCGACGGCGAGCAGATATTCGCCGAAGGGCGTCTTTTTGAGCACGATCCAGGCGACGAAAGCCACGCCCGCAACGATGACGACCGCCAGCGGCAGGCCGAATAGCGAACCGTTGAAAACGGCGCGAAAGCCCGCGGGCAGGCCGAGCACCGGATTGCCGCCGGTATAGATCAGCGCCAGGGCCCTATAGGTGCTAAGGGTTCCCAATGTGACGATGAAGGGTTGCAGTCCGACATAGGCGACGAGGATGCCGTTCACCAGGCCGCAGCCGAGGCCGATGGCGAAACCGGCGGCGATGGCCAGCGGAAACGGTATGCCGGCAACCAGCATCGAGGCCGAGATGACGGCCGAAAGGGCCGCCGTCGGCCCGACGGACAGATCGATGCCGCCGGAGATGATCACCAGCGTCATGCCCAGCGCCAGGCAGGCATTGATGCTCGACTGCTGCAGGATATTGATGAGGTTGCGTTCGGCGAAGAAGCCAGGCACCAGCGCGCCGAAGACGGCCAGGATCACGACAAGGCCGATGAGTGTGCCGGCATCGCGCATGGAAACGCCGCGCAGGAATTCGGACCGTGGCTGCACAAGAGTGGTATCCGACATATCCGTCACCTACTGCCTTGCCTGCCATGCGGCCGGCGTTTGCGTTTGCGGGATGGCGTGCGCCGCGATTGCCTCTTCCGTGATGTCGCCACTTTGGAGTTCGGCGGCGATCGTGCCGTCGCGCATGACCAGCACGCGGTCCGCCAGCCGGATCACCTCGGGAAGCTCCGAGGAGACGACGACCACCGCATGGCCTTCGGCGGCGAGTTCCTCGATCAAATGGTAGATTTCCGCCTTGGCGCCGACATCGATGCCGCGCGTCGGTTCGTCGAACAGGAGGATGCGCGTGCCCGCTGCCAGCCATCGGCCAATGATCGCTTTCTGCTGGTTGCCACCGCTGAACAGGCGGATCGGCCGGTCGAGTAGGAACGGTCGCAGATTCACGCGCTTCATCTTGTCGGCCGCGGCCCGTTTAAGACTGGTATGATCGATCATGCCGCGCGGCGTGAACACGCCCATCGAGGCCAGTGCCATGTTGCTGGTGATCGAGCGCAACGGCACGATGCCTTCGCGCTTGCGTTCCTCCGGCACCAGGCCGATGCCGGCGGCGATGGCGTCACGCGGGGTTGCGAAGCGCATTGGCTTGCCGTCGATCGCCATGGTGCCGGCGGTAGCGCGGTCCGCACCGGCAAGAAGCCGCAGCAACTCGGTACGCCCGGAGCCGACCAGGCCGGCGATTCCGAGCACCTCGCCTCGATGCAGGTCGAAAGAGACGTCGCGCACCTTCGTCGCCGAGGCGAGCCCACGCACGCTCAGCATGACATCGCTGGAGGCGTAGGAGCGATGCTGTTCCTGCGCCAGTTCGCGGCCGACCATCATAGCCACCACCGCCTTTTCCGAAACGCGTTTCAGATCGACGGAATCGATGACGGCACCGTCGCGCATGATGGTGGCGCGCTGGCAGATGCCGAACACTTCGTCGAGCTTGTGCGAGACATAGACGACCGCGACGCCGTCGCGCGCCAGACCTTTTATGACTTGTGCCAGGCGCTGGAACTCGCTTGGCGTCAGGCTCGATGTCGGCTCGTCCATGGCCACGATGCGCGCGCGATCGAGCAGTGCGCGAGCGATCTCGACGATCTGCCGCTGCGCCACTTTTAGGCTGCCAAGCGGGGCGGCTGGATCGATGGACGGATCCATCGCCGCGAGAGCTTTGGCGGCCCGGCGCTCCTGCTCGCGCCGGGCGACGAAGATGCCGCCGCGCGTCACCGGATGACCGAGGAACATGTTCTGCGCGACGCTGAGACGTGGCACCTGCTGCAATTCCTGATGGATCATGGCAATGCCCGCCGCGCGCGCCGCAACCGGATTGGCGAGGGTGACCGGCCTGCCGTCGATCAGGACGCTTCCCGCCGTCGGCCGATAGACGCCCGACAGGATGCGCAGCAGCGTCGACTTGCCGGCGCCGTTCTCGCCGAGCAGGCCATGGATTTCGCCGGCGCCGACGGAGAAGGACACGTCATCGAGTGCCCGCACCGCCGGAAACACCTCGGAAATGCCGTCGAATTGCAGCCGGGCTGACATTGGTTCGATTTCTCCGGGAAGGTGCCGGCCAGCTGGCACGAGGCCGGCACCCGCCGCTCGGCCTACTGGCCCGCGGCAGCGTCTTCGAGGAGCGCCTTGCGCACGGCGTCGCCGGGGCCGGAATAGCGATCGGAATTGTCCTTGGTGATCAGCGCCTGCGGCGTGGCGACGACGCGCGGCAGCTTCTGCCCCGCGACCAGCCTCAGCGCCGTTTCCAACGCCACCTCGCCGGTCAGCACCGGGAAACTATCGACCGTGCCGGTCAGTTCGCCGGCGCGGATCGAGGCATAGGCGTCGGAGATGCCGTCGGTGCCGAACACGGCGATCTTGTCCTGGAGGCCGGCCGCCTTGACCGCTTCGACGATGCCCAGCGCCATGCCATCATTGTTGGCATAAAAGCCGATCAGGTCGGGATGCTGCTGGAGAATGTTGGTGGCCGCGTCGTATGAGGTCTGCCGGTCCCAGTTGCCGGGAACGCTGGCGACGACCTCGAATTTGCCGGCCTGCGTGATCGTCGACTTGAAGCCGTCGGTGCGCTGCACGGCCGCGTAGACGCCGGCTTGGCCTTCGACGATGGCGACCTTGCCGCCATTCGGACGGTTCTTGATGAACCATTTTGCGACGCGCACGCCGTTGTCGCGCTGGACGTTGCCGACATAGTGCTCGGCCTGCGGGATGACGGCGTCATTGACATTGACCACCGGAACATTCGCCGCCTTGGCCTGTTCCATGATCGGCTGGAGGTTGGCGTCCGTTTGCGGCGAGACGAGCAGCACATTGTAGCCCTGTGTCACCAGGCCCTCGGCGATGGTGAGCTGGCCGAGCTGATCGCCCTCGCTCTGCGCCGCCTGATAGACGACCGGCACGCCGGTTTTGTCGCCGAACGCCTTGTAGCCTTCGCCCAACGAACGCCAGTACTCGTTGGTCAGTGTCTTGGAGACGGCGCCGGCCTTTGTGCCTTCGGGCAGCTTGGGAAGCGCGCCGAACTTGGCCTCGACCTGCGACCAGTCGATGCGGTCCTTCTCGGTGTCGGAATTGAGCGGCGCGAGTTCGGCCGAAAGGGCCGTGCCCATCGATAGCGCCATAAGTGCGGCGGTGGCGGTAGCGAGCAGAAATTTCATTGTCTTCCTCCCTTGTTGAAAAACGGTCGTGGCCCGGCCGGGCCTCAGTTCTCCGGGCCGAGCATGAGTTCCTGGATGATGGCCTGCGCCGAGACCGCGTCCTGACCGTCGATGGCGGCGGACAAGCGGTTGTCCCGGTCGAGTCGGTCGACGACGCGCAGCATGCGCTTGACGGTCGCGATGTTTACCTCGCACTCATGCACCGGATCGAGCCCGGTCATGTCGGGGAACGTGTCGAAGTAGATGGCGCCGGCGTATCCGTCGCGGCGGATCTGGCGCAGCAGTTCGATCGTCTGCAGTGTATGCACCGCGCCGACCATCAAGCCATCGTCGCGCTTGGCGTAGCCGTCATTGAGATGCACGCCGAGCAGCTTGCTGTGGCGCGCCACCAAGGCGGCGGCGAAAGCCGGCTGTTCGTCGGCATAGAGCACATGGGCGAAGTCGAGCGTGACGCCGAGGTTGGGCAGGCCGACATCGCGGATCGCCAGCAGGGTTGTCGCCGCGTCCGGCATCAGGCTGTAAGAGCGCGGCTCGTTGGGTTTGTATTCGAGGCTGATCCGACAATCCGGATCATGTGCCGCGACTTCACGAATTCCATCGATTTCGTGTTGCCAGAGCGCCGCGTAGTCCGCCTGGAAGGCATAGTCGAAGCCATCCTGGCCGAGCCACAATGTCATCAGATTGGCGCCTGCCTCGCGCACGGCATCGATGCCGGCCTTGGTCATGTCGATCGCTTCACGACGCACTACCGGGTCGGGATTGGTGAAGGCGCCAAGCTTGAAAGCAGGATTGGAGTAGTAGCGCATGGCAAAGCCATTGATGGAAAGGCCGAGGTCGCCAAGCTTGCGTGCGATTTCGGCAGGCTTTTCGCCAACGTGGTCGGGAAAGTTGAGATCAAGATCGGTCAGTCCACCGACCTTGGCGGCGCGCGCCGCCATCTGCATCAGCGACGGCTTGCCGACAAGGCCCGGCCATTCAGCCTGCGGCCGCGAGGCAAAGGAGTTCAGGCGTGTTGCAAAACGATTGGTGGTCATGATCGGCCCTGTGTCGATCATAACTTCACACATATAAAAAAATTTGTAAAGTTACTATTTGGAATGGGGGAACTGCCTTTCGACGCGACATCGGCAGGTCCAACTGGCGCGGCAGCCTTCGAGCCCGCCGCCGCTGGGGAGGTGGTGAGCAGGAGGGGTCTGTCTACACCGCCGCCTTGCGGAAACGGGCGACGAAGTCGTCGAGTTCTGGCCGTTCCATGTCCGAGATCGCCCAATAGGAGAACGCGCCGTCGCTCCAGTGCACCAGCGAGAAGCCGCCTGACGAGAGATCGTCAGGCGCGGCCGTGCCGCCGCCCTGCTGCGGTTCGGCGACCAGCGTGATCAGGTGCTCGCGGTGGCGGTAGACCAGCGCCGGCACCGGCCGGTCGGCGATCACCTCGACCCGGCCGCCGATGAGGGCGTAGCCATCCTGCGCGAGATCGGGCGCCGGCGGCGAAACGCCGATCCGAGCGTCGAGCCATGGCTTGACCGTATGGCGGTCGGACGAGACGATGTCGATGGGGCTCGCCGCAAGCAGGCTGCGGCGATGGCCGCTGGCGACCGCCGCTGCAAAGCCGTCCGACGCGCTGTCGAACATCATCCATTGCGTCGCCCCGCTGGCCAGCACCGCAGTGACCACGATCGACGCGGCCAGCGCTCGCCAGTCGAACGAGCCGAAGCGGTGCGCCCTTGGCAGCGTCCGCATCTGCGATGGCCTTGTCCCCCGCCTCGCGGTTGCGTGGACCTGGTCCGCCTCTATCTGATCCGGCCGCGTCGACGGCTTGCCCCACTGCGGCTCCAAAGCCTCATCTTGTGCTGAATGTGCCGTGCCTGTCGCACCAAGTGCGGCGATGCGCGCTCGAAAGGCATCGCTGACATCGGGGCGTGGCAAGCGACCGACCGCCGCCTGCAAGGCGACGATGCGGGCATGTTCGGCGGCCAGCGCCGGGTCGGCGGCGATCCGCCGCTCCACCGCAAGTGCAGCCGCGGCGTCGAGTTCGCCATCGACCAGGGCGTGGATCATCAGCCTGATCCCCTCCGCGTCGTTGGGCAGTCCGTCGTCGCTCATGGCGCGCTCCCAAGTTCAGACATAAGCAGGCTCCGCGCCCGCGCCAGCCGTGACATGACCGTGCCCATCGCCACGCCGAGCATGGCCGAAATCTCGCGATAGGTGAGACCATTAATGTCGCGCAACACCAACGTCTCGCGAAACGGCTGCGGCAGTGCGGCGATCGCCGCCTCAAGCGCCGCCGTATCGGCCCTGGCGATCAGGCTCGCCTCAGGGCCATTCTCATCGAGCAGGCTGGGGCCGTGTGCTGCCGCCATCTCGTCGAGATCGCCGAGGTCGCCGACGGCCATGATGCCGCGCGACCGGTTGCGCGACATCCAGGTGTAGGCGGTGTTGCGCACGATGGTCAGCAGCCAGGCGCGGGCATTGCCGCCGGCATAGCGGGCGATGCCGGCATGCGCCTTCACGCAGGCTTCCTGCACGACATCCTCGGCATCGGCGGCGTTGCCTGTCAGCCAGCGGGCGAGCACAAGCGCATCGCCGAGATGCGGGAGCACCACCTCGCCGAAGCGCTCGGCCAGGGCCTTTTCGCTCAACACCGCTGCATGATCCGGCACTCCGGGCAGGTTTCGCCACGCCCCTTCAGGGAGCGACGGTGATCTTGCCCTGCATGTGCGGGTGAAGCCCGCAGAAATAGGCAAAGTCGCCTGCTTTGGTGAAGGTGAATTCATATGTGTCACCGGTGTCAAGGGCCTTGGAGCGGAAGGAGGAATCGTTGGCGACGACCTGATGCGGGATGTCGTCATCGTTCCTGAAGGTCACGGTAGTGCCGGGTTTGACCGTCAGCTCAGGTGGCGTGAAGGCGAAATTCTCTATTTTGACCATCGGCCCGTCGGCCGCGCGCAACGGCTGGCAAGTCGCCGTTGCCAAGCTGAAGGCCGCAAGGATCGCGGCCATGTGCCGGGCCGGAAGGCGTATGCAGATCATGGTGATTTCCTTTCCCGTTCAGGCGCCGGCGAGCGTCGTGTCGATGATGGCTAGATCCTGCCCGCCTTGCTTCACGGTGACGCTGCTGGTGCCGAGCAGGCCGCGCAACTGCCCAGCCGGCACCGTCATCGGTCCAGGCGATTGGGCAGTGCCAGGTGCGGGCTGTGGGAAGGCGGTCGAGCGCGCGGTGTGGAAGGTGACGTTGCCTTCCACCTTCTGCATGATCTGGTGGATATGGCCGTTGAGCACCGTGACCGAGCCGAAGCGCTTGAGCAGACCAAGCGCCTGCGCAGCGTCGTCGGTGCCCCAGCCCCATTCGGGATAGACGGCCCATAGCGGGATATGGGCGAAGACGACGATCGGCGTCGAGGCGCTGAGCGCCTTCAGGTCGTCGGCTAGCCAGGCCAGTTGCTCGGCGCCGAGATTGCCGAGCCCGCCAGCCCTGAGGTTGACGACATTGACCAGCGCCACGAAATGCACGCCGTTCTGGTCGAACGAATACCAGCCGGCGCCCTTGGTGCCCTTGCCGTAGCGCTCGAGATAGGCCTTGCCATTGCCGTCGTCGATCAAATCATGCTCGCCCGGCACGTAATGCACGTCGAAGCCGGCGCCGCCGATAATCTCGGCGGCGTTGTCGAATTGTGCGGCCTTGGAAAGATGGGTGATGTCGCCGGTGTGGATCATGAAGGCCGGCTTTTGCTTAAGCGCCTGGATCTTGCGCATCGCTTCCTTCAGCGTGTCGATGGCATGCGGGTTGGCCGCCTTGTCGAAGCCGATATGGCTGTCGGAGATCTGCAGGAAGGTGAAGCCGGTGGCCACGGCTTCGGCGGCCTCAGCGGCGCCAAGCAGGTTGAGCGACATCGGCACGCCGCCTGAAATCGTCCACAGCACACCCGTGCCGGCCCAGATCATGCATTCCAGCGCATGACGGCGGCTGATGCCGTCGCGTCCGCTGTCGTCATCGTGGTGATGGGTCATGTCGGTCTCCTCAACGCCCGGAGTGGCGTATGCTGAGGAGACCCGAGATGATGGCGGTTTATTCCCTGCGGGTGCAGGTCCGGTCGTTCACGGTCGCGTGATGGCGTGGCACGGCGCGGCCGTTCGCGGTCTAATCCGGCCAGCGCAAGGCGCCGGACGAATCCTTGCGGGGAGTTTTCATCGCATCGGCGGGGCGGTCCTTGGCGGTCAAGATGGCGCGCAGCCGTTCGGCGACGATCGCCGCCTCGCCGGGGTGGAGATTGCAGGGGTCGAGGAAGAAGTGGCCGCGCTCGACTTCGTGATTGCGCACGATGATGGGCGGCGAACCCGCGGCCAGTGCCGAGGCAAGGCCGGCGGCGGTGAACCGGCTCTCGGGCGACACGAAGATCTGCAGCCGGTCCAGAGGGTTGGCTGTCGGGTCCGGAATGATCTGCGCGACGATGCCAGGCAGTCCCTGCAGCGTGTCCTTCCACAGATCGAGGGCTGCCTCTTCGCGCTCGCGGATGCCGGCGTGGTCGCGCTTTTCCCAGGCTTCGAGTGCTGCCATGGTGCCGGCGATGCTTTCCTTGCCGACCTTCATGGCGCGCGCGACGCCGCGGTTCTGCAGATAGGCGGCGCGCACCAGGTCCTTGCGTCCGGTGACGATGCCGCTGGTGGGTCCTGACAGGAATTTGTGGCCGCTGTAGATGACGATGTCGGCGCCGCGCGCCAGGAAGCTGTGCAGGTCATATTCGGAAGCGGCGTCGACGATCACCGGGACGCCCCTGGCGTGGCAGATCTCACAGAATTCCTCTAACGACAGCATGCCGTACTGCACCGTGTGGTGGGCAACGACATAGAGGCCCGCCGCCGTGCGGTCGCGGATCGCGTCGCGCACATGATAGTCCTGCGTGACGCTGACCGTGCCGGCCGGCACCACCCTGGCGCCGGCCAGCCGGATCGACTGGTCGATCGGAGCACCATAATTGACGATGTGACCGAGCTGGACGATGACCTCCGACTTGAGACCCTCGGTGTCGTCCGGCAGGCGTTCGATAGCCAACAAGTTGGTCCCCGTCATCGCGCCGGCGATCGCCATGGTGATGCCGCTGGCGCAGCAAGCGGTGATGAAACCGGCCTCGCCGCCGGTCAGGCGCGCGACGACCGTGCTTGCGGCGCGCTGCAGATCGTCCATTTCCACCCATTGCGAAGCTATTTCGGACATGGCGCGGATCGCTTCCGGGACGATGATCGATGCGCCGAGCGCCGTCATCGTGCCGGAGACGTTGATGATCGGACGAAGGCCGAGCCGTTCGCGGATCGTGGTGTTGGAACCAGTGTCGGAATAGGTTTTCATTTGAGCAATCCCGTGGATGGCAAAATCAGGCGGCGATCTCGACGACCGCTTCGATTTCGACAGTGATGTTTCCAGGCAGCGAGCCGACGCCGATCGCCGAGCGGGCATGGCCGCCGATCTTGTGGAAGACGTCCGCGAACAGGTCGGAACAGCCGTTGACCACTTTCGGATGGTCGCTGAAGGTCGGTATCGCGTTGACGAAGCCGAGCAGCTTGACGATGCGCACGATGCGGCCGAGATCGCCGGCGGCGGCATGCATGACGGCAAGCAGATTGAGGCCGGTGAGGCGGGCATGCTCATAGGCCTGCTCGACTGTGACGTCCTCGCCGACCTTGCCTGTGAACAGCGTGCCGTCCGCCCGCAGCGGTCCCTGGCCAGACAGGAAGATCAACCGGCCGCTTTCGGCATGGGTGACGAAGTTGGCGATGGGCGTCGGCGGCTCGGGCAGCGTCAGGCCGAGCTCGGCGAGACGGATGTAAGGCGTCATGGGAGAGGGCTCCTTGGGATGACTTTCACCACCCGATATCAGAAATGCGAGGCGCGGAAGCGCGCCAGGAAGGTGCGGAGGCGCTCATTGTCGGTGTCCGCCGCCAGGATCTCCTTTGGCGGGCCGACGGCGCTGACGCCGCCATCAGCCATGAAGACGATGCGGCTCGAGGCATCGCGGGCGAAGGCCATCTCATGCGTGACCATCACCATCGTCATACCATCCTCGGCCAGGCTACGCACGACTTCCAGCACCTCACCGACGAGCTCGGGATCGAGCGCGGAGGTTATCTCGTCGAGCAGCAGGATTTTAGGGCCCATCGCCACCGCGCGGGCGATGCCGACACGCTGCTGCTGGCCGCCCGACAATTCGGCCGGCAAGCTGTCGGCCTTGTGAGCGAGGCCGACCCGGCCGAGCCAATGTTCGGCAATCGTGCGCGCCTCGGCATTGCTCTTGCCGCGCACCTTGGTGAGGCCGAGCATGATGTTGCCGGCCGCCGTCAGGTGCGGAAAGAGGTTGAAGCTCTGGAACACCATCCCTGTTTCGGCGCGCATCGCGGCTAGGTCGCGCTCGCTGCGGCGCTGACGGGCTGCGGCTTCGCGATAGCCGACCTCTCTGCCGTCGATGCGGATCGAGCCGCTATCGTAGCTTTCGAGGAAGTTGACGCAGCGCAGCAGCGTGGTCTTGCCGCTGCCGGAGGGCCCGATGACCGTCACCACCTCGCCGCGCTTCACCTCGAGACTGACGGAGCGCAACACTTCGACGGCACCAAACGCCTTGGAGACATTGCGCACTTCGAGCAGCGCGGGATTGGTGTTTGCGGACATGGTGCTATTCCCGGATGAAGGAGAAGCGCCGCTCCAGCCGCCGGCTGGCGAGCGATAGCGCATAATTGACGCCGAAATAGACCAGCGCGCCGAGGATATAGAGCGGCATTGCCTCATAAGTGCGGCCGATGACCTGGTTGATGGCCTGCATGAGATCGGTGATGCCGAGCAGCGAGACCAGCGCGCTGCCCTTGACCGCGTCGGTGACGCCGTTGATCCATGGTGGCAGGAAGCGCCTGAAGGCCTGCGGGAAGATGACGTAGGCCAACCGCTGGCGGAAGGTCAGCCCGATCGCCATCGCCGCTTCGGACTGGCCGTTGGGAATGGAGCCGACGGCGCCGCGCAGATATTCAACCACCTGCGCCGTCTTGAACAGAGTGAGCGCCGCCACCGCGGCCCAGAAAGACTGCAGATGCAGCCCGATCGCGGGTAGGCCGTAATAGACGAAGAACATCAGCACGAGGATCGGAATGCCGCGGATGGTGTCGCTGAAGACACGCACCGCCCAGCGCAGCGGCGTGGGGCCATAGACCAGGCCGACGCCCAGCAGCACGCCGATTATGAGCGACAGCACCACGACCAGCAGCGACACCCACAAGGTCAGGGCGAAACCCTGGGCGAGAAACGGCAAGGCATAGAGGATCTGGCTGTACATGTCAGCGCGCCGCCCTGAACCTGCGCTCGACCAGCCGCAGCGCGAATAGCAGCGCATAGCCCGTCAAGAGATACATCGCCGTCGTGACCAGGTAGACCTCGACGATGCGGAAGGTGTTGAAGTTGATCCACTGCGCGCCAAAGGTGAGTTCGGGCACCGAGATGACCGAAGCGATCGAGGTGTCCTTGAATAGCGAGATGAAGGTGTTGGAGAGCGCCGGCAAGGTGATGCGCAGCATGGTCGGCAGGCGCACATGCAACAGTCGCTGACAGGGGGTGAGCCCGATCGCCTTGCCGGCGTCGAGCTGGCCGCGCGGGACGGCCTCCAGCCCCGAACGGAACACCTCGACCAAATAGGCGCCGCTGTAGACCGACAGCGTCGCGATGAACGAAGTCTGCGCGCTGTAGGCGACGTCGATGACGGTCGGCAGGCCGTAGAAGACGAGATAGACGAGCAGGATCAGCGGCACATTGCGGATGAATTCGACATAGGCGGCGATGATGCCGCGCACCACACGTCCGGCCGAGACATACCAGACCGCCAGCACCAGCCCGATGACGATGCCGATGGCGATCGAGATGACGGCGAGCTCGAGACTGAGCAGCAGGCCGCCCCAGAGCTTGTCGAAATGCCGCCAGATCAGGTTGAAATTGAGGGCATAGCCCATGCGTCCGCCTCAGTGCGAAGCCGTCGGAGAAAAGGAGGCGGAGGGGCGCAGATTGCCGCCCTTCCGCCTGCTGGGATCAGATGACCGGGAAGCCGGGATGGCGGGCCGGCGGCTCCTGTCCGAAATAGTCCTTGAACGCGGCGTCGTAGAGTGCCGTTTCATGGCCGAACATGGCGATGGTGAAGGTCTGGTCGACGAAAGTCAGCCAGTCGAGATCGCCTTGCCGCAGTGCCGCGCCATAAAGCATCGAATACCAGCTCTTGCCGGCATCGAAGTATTTGTCCGGATTGCGCGAGGCGAGCCAGCGCACAGTCGAGAGATCGACCGCGGCGGCGTCGGCGCGCTTGGATTCCAGCGCCTGCAGCACATTGGCCTGGGTGTCGATTTGCATCACCTGCGCCTGCGGCAGGGCGAAATGCACCGAGTTTTCGGCATCGACGTTCTGCAGGATGGAGATGCGCGTCGCCGAACCGGCGGCAAGCAATTTGTCGAAGGTCTTGTTCTCGGCGGTGGGAAGCGTCAGCAAGGCAACGCCTTCGACATAGTAAGGCCTGGAGAAGTTGATCAGTTGCGAGCGCTGCGCCGTCATGGTCATGAACTGGATGGTGATATCGACCTTGTTGGTGGTCACGTTCGGAATGCGCTGCGCCGGATCCTGCATGACGAACTCGACCTTGGTCGGATCGTCGAAAAGGCCCTTGGCAAGGATACGGCCCATGGTGATGTCCATGCCGACCAGTTCGCCGGCATCGTTCTCGAAGTGCCAGGGCGCGTTGGTGCTGCCGGTGCCGACGATCAGCTTGCCGCGATCGAGCACGGTGCGCAGCAGGCTATCGGATGCCGCCTGGGCGGCCGCCTTTTGGGCGTCGACCGTTGCCAGCACGCCAGCCGTGGCCAGTCCGGCCATTCCCATTTTCAGAAAATCACGTCTTCCGGATGTGTCGTTCACGGCGACCTTCCTTTCGTGTTGTTGTTCCCCTTTGAACGAGAGATACACGCGTCAGTGTTTGATCAAAATTGTCTCTTACAAGAGACGTATGTATCCTGTACAAGACAGATACTAACATCAGGAATCAACAATGCAAGATGGCAGCGCCTTGGTAATTTCAGCTGGCGAGAAGACGCCAGGCTCTCGTGAAAAGGGCCTCAACCGGGTGCTCGAGATTCTTGAGTTCCTTCATGCGACGCAGCGCGCGACCGGTATCGGCGACCTTGCCAAGGGAGTGAACGCGCCCCGCTCGACGACCTATACGCTTGTGCGCTCGCTGGTCGACGCCGGCCTGTTGGAAATGACCGGCGACGGCAACCGCGTCTATTTCGGCAAGAAGCTCTATCTCTACGGAATGGATTATGTGCGCGGCAACGACCTGTTGAGGCGCGGGCGCCAGGAGGTCGACAATCTGTCGCGCGAGACCGGCGAAACCTCCGAATTGTGCATGCTGCAGAGCGGACGCTACACGATCGTCCACGCTAGCCCTGGCACCAGGCCATTCCGCATCAGCTCGGCCACCGGCCTGCAGATCCCGCTGCCCTGGACCGCTTCCGGGCGGCTGCTTCTTGCGGGCTTCGAACGGGCTGATATCGAGGGCATGGTCTCGGACGACGATCTCGTGCTGCCTGATGGGCGCAGGATCGAGTTCGACGATTTCGTCGCCGACATCGCGACGGCCAAATCGACCGGCTATTGCGTTACCTCAGGGCTGGTCGACGCCTACACGAAATGCCTGGCCGCCCCCGTGTTCTCCGCTGCCGGCAAGGTCGAGGCGACAATGTGCCTGGTGGTACCCATCGATACGTCGACCGAAAAAACCGGCGAGCTCCTGGGCCTGCTGCGCGAACGCGCGTCCAGGCTTTCGATCGGCGGATAGTCGAAAAGGGACGAAGAGACCGGGCGTTGCCGCTTACGCGATGATGTCCGGGATGATCCTGTCTTCCAGCGCCATCAGCCGGTCCTTGAGCACCAGCTTCTTCTTCTTCATGCGCTGAATCTGCAGCGGGTCGCAGTTCATGGCGATCATCGCATTGATCGCGGCATCGAAATCGGCGTGTTCCTGCTTCAGCCGGGAAAATTCGAGGCGAATATCGGCCTGTTCCTGATCGGACATTCTCTACCGTGTGCACGTCTGCTACGCCCAAATAGTGGGCCTGATTTGGGCGGGGGCGGCAATTCTGCCACCGGCGCGCAGGCCATACCACATTTCATATTGCCGTGGAATGCTACCACGCAGCATTCGACATCGCCGACAGATGGTGGCACACTGTCACCGTGCCGTCACAGATGCGAACTTGCGGTGGACGCGCCTTGACGGTTGCATCGAGGAAACCATGAAAGGGAGAACCAATCATGTCTCTTGCATCCCATCTTGATGAGTTGCAGCGGAAACACGGCGACATCGAACGCGAGATCGATGACGCGATGAACCACCCGTCGGTGGACGACCTCGAAATCGTGAATCTCAAGCGACGCAAGCTGGCACTCAAGGACGAGATTGAAAAACTGAGGGCGCAACCCACCACGCATTGATACCCTCCTGACATAGCCGTCTACGATCCGCGGCTTCTCTGCCGGCAGCGCTTGTTGCCGGTGTGGTGTTTTTTGATTTGCAGCGCCCAGCTGCAACCGAAACGGGCATCCATTCGGGTCCATTGCCCTTTGGCCGTCGCCAGATCATGGATTGTTCTGGCGGCGGATTCCGGCCAGTGGCGACCTGTCGCCATTGACAAGCCATCTTTGCTCATCCACCTCATGCCGGACTTCAGCGCATCGGCCCGGAGCGTACTTCGTGCGTCCAAGCGGACGCATGGCGCTCCAGAGACAGAAGGCTGCCGGCATGACCGGATATTTTTCATCTCCCTTCCCCCGCCGCACGTCGGTTGGCGTCGATGTCGGCGGCGTGGTCGTTGGCGGCGGCGCGCCCGTTGTCGTGCAGTCGATGACCAACACCGATACGGCCGATATCGACCAGACCGTCGCCCAGGTGGCGGCGCTGCACCGCGCTGGTTCCGAGATCGTGCGCATCACCGTCGATCGTGACGAGAGTGCCGCCGCGGTGCCGCGCATTCATGAAAGGTTGGCGCGATTAGGCATCAACGTGCCACTGGTCGGCGACTTCCACTATATCGGCCACAAGCTTTTGGCCGACCATCCGGCCTGCGCCGAGGCGCTGGCCAAGTACCGTATCAATCCCGGCAATGTCGGCTTCAAGGACAAGAAGGACCGGCAGTTCGCGGCGATCGTCGAGATGGCGATCAAGCATGACAAGCCTGTGCGCATCGGCGTCAACTGGGGCTCGCTCGACCAGGAGCTCTTGACCCGCCTGATGGACGACAATCAGGCCAAGGGCTTCCCGCTGACGGCGCAGGAAGTGACGCGCGAGGCGATCGTGCAGTCGGCGATCCTGTCGGCTGAGATGGCGGAAGAGATCGGCCTTGGCCGCGAAAAGATCATCCTGTCGGCCAAGGTCAGCGGCGTGCAGGATTTGATCGCCGTCTACACCGAGCTTGCCAGCCGCTCCAATCATGCGCTGCATCTCGGCCTCACCGAGGCCGGCATGGGGTCGAAAGGCATCGTCGCCTCGTCTGCCGCAATGGGCATCCTGCTCCAGCAAGGCATCGGCGACACCATCCGCATCTCGCTGACGCCGGAGCCCAATGGCGACCGCACCCGGGAGGTGCAGGTGTCGCAGGAACTGCTGCAGACCATGGGCTTCCGGCAGTTCGTGCCGATCGTCGCCGCCTGCCCCGGCTGCGGCCGCACGACCTCGACCGTATTCCAGGAACTGGCCCAGAACATCCAGGCTGACCTCAGGAAAAACATGCCGGTGTGGCGCGAGAAATATCCCGGCGTCGAGAACCTCAAGGTCGCGGTGATGGGCTGCATCGTCAACGGCCCGGGCGAATCCAAACACGCCGATATCGGCATTTCGCTGCCCGGCACCGGCGAGACGCCGACGGCGCCGGTCTTCGTCGACGGCAAGAAGGCGGCGACGCTGCGCGGGCCGTCAATCGCGGCGGATTTCGAGAAGATGGTCGCCGACTATATCGAGCAAAGGTTCGGTCGCGGCAAGGCCGCGGCGGAGTAGGCACCATGCGGCGTTTCCCCGGGGTGACGCTGGTTCTGCTTTGCGTCCTGGGCTGCTCGACAGGTGTTCAGGCCGATCCGCCGCAATCCGCCAAGCAGAGGCTGATCGACAAGGTCTGCAACCTGATCCAGGCCCATGCCGACCAGAACGGCCTGTCCAGGGATTTCTTCGCCCGGCTGATCTGGAAGGAAAGCCGGTTCGATCCCAACGCCGTCAGTCCAGTCGGTGCCGAAGGCATCGCGCAGTTCATGCCGGGCACAGCCAAGATGCGGGGGCTCGGCAATTCCTTCGACATCAACCAGGCAATCCCGGCTTCGGCCAAGTATCTCGCCGAGATGAAAACCAGCTATGGCAACCTGGGACTGGCGGCCGCCGCCTACAATGCGGGCGAAAACCGGGTGTCGCGCTGGCTGGGTTCGGGTGGCTTTCTGCCGATGGAAACAGAGAGCTATGTCTTCGACATCATGGGCGAACCGGTCGACAAGTTCACCGACCGGGCCTATGCCGGGAAGATCCAGCCGCTTGACGCGAAGGCCGATTTTGCCGCCGCGTGCCGAAAGCTGCCGGTGATCATGTCGCGGACGGTGGCCATGGCCTCGATCAACGTAAAGCGATGGGGCATCCAGGTGGCCGGCAATTTCCGCCGCAGCGCCGCGATAAGCCAGTGGCTGCGGGTGCGGAGCCGTTTTCCGGCACTGCTCAGCGGGCATGATCCAGTGGTCAGCCGGGTGCGCACGCCAATCGGCCGGCGCGGCATCTATGCGGTCAGGATCGGGGTCGACGACCGCGCCGCGGCCAATGTCATCTGCCAGAAATTGCAGAGCGTCGGCGGAGCGTGCGTGGTGGTGCGCAACCGGTAGACCGGCGGTTTTGCTTACAGGAAAGCGCCCGCAGCTGGCGTGTGCCCGTCGCATCGGCTTGGAATTTCGGGTATAGGCAGCCATCATCCCTCCCGGGCAACAGCCCCTGCCACTTGTGAGCAACAGGGCCGCAACATGTTCGATGGATACATTCTCTGCGGTACGCCGAGAACCGGGAGCACTTTGCTGTGCAAACTTCTGGCATCTACGAAGACAGCCGGCGATCCCCACTCGTTCTATCGGCGGCAGGACGTCGCGGAGTGGGCCGAAGAGTGGAACTTGTCCAGTCGCGGCACGATGAGCGAGCTCGAATTCCAGGTCGCCTATCTCAACGCGGCGATCGCCGCTGGCAAGAGTGGGACAGGTGTCTTCGGGCTTCGTCTGATGCGGGAAAATCTGGATGAGCTCTCGGCGATCCTCGAGCAGATTTTCCCCGGGCTTCCGTCGGACAAGGCGCGTTTAGAAAAGGCATTTGGCCGTATCGTCTACATACATCTTTCGCGTGGGGACAAGCTCGCCCAAGCCGTCTCCCTGATCAAGGCGGAGCAGACCGGACTCTGGCATGTCGCTCCGGACGGGACCGAGATCGAAAGGGTCGCACCGGCGAAAGAACCCGAATATGATTTCCAGCGGATCAAAAAAGAGGTCGCGGAACTCGGGACCTACGATGCTGCCTGGGACATTTGGTTCGCGGAGCAAGGCATAACGCCGCTGCGGGTCGGCTATGAGCGCCTTTCCACCAACCCAGCCGCGACATTGCTCGACATCTGCGAAGCCCTGGGCGTCCATTCACCGAATGCCGAGGATGTAAGGCCGGGCGTTGCAAAGCTCTCCGATGAGACAAGCCTCGACTGGATGCGCCGCTATCAGTTGGATGCAGCCGTCTGACGCCGGCTAGGCCGTCTTCGCCACCACTGTCTCGCTGAGCCAGGTGCCGATCTTGGCGCCGAGGCGGTCCGGCGAAACCGGCTTCGGCAGGTAGTCGTCCATGCCGGCATCGATGCATTTGTCGCGGTCGCCCTTCAGGGCATGCGCGGTGACACCGATGATCGGTATGTGGGCGCCCGCCGGGGCCTCCATGGCCCTTATGGCGCGGGTCGCCTCGTAGCCGTTCATCTCGGGCATCGAGACGTCCATCAGGATCAGCCTGGGGCGCAGCGACCGGTACATTTCGACCGCGGTGCGGCCGTTGCCGGCGATGCGGTAGCTCAAGCCCAACCCGTTGAGGATCTGTCCGAACACCAGCTGGTTGACGTCATTGTCCTCGGCGATGAGGATGTCGATCGGGCCGTTCGGCGTGGCCGTCGATTCCGGCGCCGGGGCGACCGGCATGGCCGGGCCGCGGATGACGGTGAAGGCGGGCGCCGCTGCCGGCGGCGGCCGGACCGGTTCGCGGACGAACTGCGCCTTGCCGACCTGCGAACGGGCCTTCTGGACGACCGAAATGACGGTGCCGAGCAGGACCGCGGAGCGCGCCGGCTTGGTCAGATGCGCGGCAATTCCGAAATCGATGATCATCTTGCCGAAATCGACCTGGTCGACCGAGGTCAGCAGAACGACCGGAATGCTGGACAGGCGGCTGTCGGCGGCAATCGCCCTGGCGACATCGGCGCCGTTCATGCCGGGCATCTGGTAATCGAGGATGATGCAGTCCACGGCGGCACCCAGCTGCCAGGCGCGATCGAGGAAGGCCAGCCCGATGGCGCCGCTTTCGGCGGCGGCGCAATCGAAGCTCCAGCCTCTGAGCTGTTCGAGCAGGATCTCGCGGTTGACCGGATTGTCATCGATGACCAGCACGCGCGCGCCGGTGACGTCGACCGGCACGGCCGCGTCGCGTGTGTCGGCGTGGTGCGCGGGCAGCGGCACCGCGAACCAGAAGACGGAGCCACGGCCGATCTCGCTCTCGACGCCGATCTTGCCAGCCATCAGGTCGACGAGGCGAGCGGCGATGGCAAGCCCAAGGCCGGTGCCTTCGTGGCGGCGGGTCGAGGAGCCGTCGACCTGCGCGAATTTCTCGAACACGTTCTGAAGCTTCTCGGCCGGAATGCCGATGCCGGTGTCCTCGACGCGGAGCTTGAGCTGGACGACATCGTTGACGATTTCACCGCCGACATCGATCAGCACATGGCCCTTCTCGGTGAACTTCACCGCGTTGCCGACCAAGTTGGTGACGATCTGCCGGAACCGTCCGGCGTCGCCGACGACATGGGCGGGAAGGCGCGGGTCGACACGTACGATCAGTTCGAGGTTCTTTTCGGCGACCCGCGCCGATACCAGGGTGGCGACATCCTCGACCGCTTCGGTAAGGCGGAAGGGAGCGGGGTCGAGCGTCAGCTGGCCGGCATTGATCTTGGAGAAATCGAGGATGTCGTTGATGATGGTGAGCAGCGCGTTGCCCGATTTGACGATGACGTCGGTGAAGGTCTTCTGGCGCGTGGTCAGCTCGGTCTTGGCCAGGAGTTCGGCCATGCCAAGCACGCCGTTCATCGGCGTGCGGATCTCGTGGCTCATATTGGCCAGGAATTCCGATTTGGCGCGGTCGGCGGCCTCTGCCTTGGACAGGGATTCGGCCGATTGGGCGAAGGCGCGGCGGATGGCCTTTTCCATCGGCCGGAAGATCCAGAAGGCGACGATGGCCAGGACGGCGAACAGCAGACCGGTCGCCCAGAGCAGGAGCCGGTCACTGGAAGCGTCGGCCAAATGGCGCTCGCCGTCCATCGCGGTGCGGACACGAACCAGCATCGGTTGGGTAAACAGGTCATTCTGATTGCGAATTTCGCGATAGCTCCACTCGTCGACCTTCTGCGCCACCGACATCAGGTTGAAGTTACGCACCATGTCGCGCGGCGACCAGAACAGGTCACCGTTGACGGACGCGGATTCGAGCTCGTTGATGGTGCTGGTCGACAGGCGAGAGCGTATCGCGGCGAGCTGTGCCGTAAGTGTCTCTATCTCGCCGGTCAGGCGCTCGGAATGGCCGCGCGCCGACGCGGTCAGCGCATCGCGCGTTTCGGTTCGCCAGGCGGTGCCGGTTGTCTCGGCGAAGCTGGTTGCGTTGCGCAGGTCGCGGGCGAAGACGACAAGATTGCTGCTCAGGGCATCGATCTGGTGGCGGAAGGAATTGACCCGATCGAGCGCGCCCATGATGGCGGCGGAAGCCAGCGCGAAAATCAACAATCCTGAAAGATAGCGAACCCGGACAGACCGGATGAAGGAAGAATATTCCGGCATGCGCAACCCCAACACATACGCATTATTTTAATGGTCGGGATTACGCTTCATTTACATTAAGATTTCGTTCGCGCGGACATGCCGGGAATGACCGCCGGTCAAGTGATCCTGCACTCCATTTCGTGCGTGTGCCCGCCACGGAACCTAAACCTCGTTCCATCAATTACACGCCTACAGGCCCGTAGCCGCCATCATACGGATTTTCCTGCTGGAAACACATCATCGCGAGTGCGCGGCTGTCGTCGCTCGCTTCATCAGCGACGTGGACACCGGCGCGTTCCAGGATCGCACCGGATGACGGCGGCAGCGGGAAAATTCGGCGAACCTGTGAGATGTTGTCCGACGTGCCCGATCAGATCGATGCCGTGATGCCGCCGTCGACATAGAGGATATGGCCGTTGACGAAGGACGAGGCATCGGAGGCCAGGAAGACGCAGGCCCCGACCAGTTCTTCGACCTTGCCCCAGCGGCCGGCCGGCGTGCGCTTTTCGAGCCAGGCGCTGAATGCCGGGTCGGCGACAAGTGCCGCGTTGAGCGGCGTGTCGAAATAGCCTGGCGCGATCGCGTTGCATTGCAGGCCGTGTTTGGCCCAGTCGGCCGCCATGCCCTTGGTCAGGTTGCCAACCGCGCCTTTGGTAGCCGTGTAGGGTGCGATGCCCGGGCGGGCGAGTGCGGTCTGCACGCTGGCGATGTTGATGATCTTGCCGCGGCCACGCCCGATCATGTGACGGGCGACCGCCTGGCCGACATGGAAGACGCTGGCGACGTTGGCCTGCAGCAGGCGCTCGAACGCGTCGGCGGGAAAGTCCTCGAGGGGCGAGCGGAATTGCATCCCGGCATTGTTGACCAGTATGTCGATACGCCCGCCCGACAGCTCGAAACCGTCGATCTCGGAGCGGACGGCATCATGATCGGTCGCGTCGAAGGCGAGTGCTTCCGCGCCGGGGATCTGTGCCGCCGCTGCGGCGAGCTTCGCCGCGTCACGGCCATTGAGGACGACCTTGGCACCGGCTTCTGCCAAGCCTTTTGCCAGGGCGAACCCAATGCCTTGCGACGAGCCGGTTACCAGTGCCCGGCGCCCGGTGAGATCGAACATATTGGACGACATCGACCCTGATCTCCCGACTCTCTGTCAGTTATTGCGGGTTGCGACGAATTTCGCCGCCGCCTTCAGCATCGCCGCCTGTTCTCCATAGGGTTCAAGCAGCGCGTGCGCCTGATCGATGAGACCGTGCAACTGGCTGCGCGCCCAGGCCGGACCGTGCAGCGCCACCAGCGTCGCCTTGCCGGCGGCGGCGTCCTTGCCGGTCGCCTTGCCCATCTGCTCGACGTCCGCCGTCAGGTCGAGCAGGTCGTCGGCAAGCTGGAAGGCGAGGCCGGTCGCCGAGCCGAATTCGGCCAGCCTCTCGCGGTCTTCGGACGAGGCGCCGGCAATGAGCGCGCCCGCCTCGCAAGCGAAGCGGATCAGCGCGCCGGTCTTCATTGCCTGCAGCCGGATGATGCCGGCCTCGTCCGGCGGCGCCTGTTCGGCCTCGAGGTCGAGCTTCTGGCCCCCGACCATACCGCCGGCACCGGCGGCGCGGGCGAGCGCCAGCACCAAGGCTGCCCGCCGTTCGGCTGGCAGCGTGGTCGCCTCATCGGCGATGATGTCGAAGGCCAGGGTCAGCAAGGCGTCGCCGGCCAGGATAGCGGTCGCCTCGTCGAAGGCCCTGTGCACGGTCGGCTGGCCGCGGCGAAGATCGTCGTCGTCCATGGCGGGCAGGTCGTCGTGGATCAGCGAATAGCAATGCACGCATTCAAGTGCGGCCGCAACGCGCCGCGCCGCTTCGCCGTCGGCGGAAAAAAGTGCCGCACTTTCCATGACCAGGAAGGGGCGCAGACGCTTGCCGCCGTTCAGCACGCCATGGCGCATCGCCGCCATCAGGCGGTCGGGCCGGGCGATCTCACCTGAAAGCGCGCGGTCGTCGAGCAACCGCCGCAGCAGCGTCTCCACGGCGGCTGCCCGCGCAACAAGCGCCATTTCGAACGCCATTTCGTCGTCATTCGTCATGGTCGGGAGCGGTAGCCGACACTCAGACGTTGCGCAAGAAGCCAAGCGCCATTATGCCGGAGCGAGGAGAGGCACGGGTTGGGCGGCTTGGCGGAACCGATCGTCGATCATGAAACCGAAAAGCTGGACATGGCGACGAGATCGAGGCGTGTGAACCGCCGCGGTATCGAGCGCCGGGTCCGGTGCGGCATCGTCGTCGCCGCCGCGCTGGCGCTGGTGCCGGTAGTGCTGACCTTCCTGTATCTGCCATTCTTCGTGCATCCGGTCTCGACCCTGATGCTGAAGGACCTGGCGACTTTCTCCGGCTACGACCGGCGCTGGGTCCCGATCGACGACGTCGCCCCGGTGCTGGCCAACTCGGTCATCATGTCGGAAGACGGGCAGTTCTGCTTCCACCGGGGCGTCGATCTCGGCGAATTGCGGGGTGTCGTCGACGATGCGCTGGCCGGCGAGGCGACTCGCGGCGCCTCGACCATCACCATGCAGACGGTGAAGAACCTTTTCCTCTGGTCGCGGCCGCTGGGCTCGGTACGCAAGGTGGTCGAACTGCCGCTGGCTATCTATTTCGACGCGGTGATGTCGAAGCGGCGCATCATGGAGATCTATCTTAACGTCGCCGAGTGGGGGCCGGGCATCTATGGCATCGAGGCGGCGGCACAGCATCATTTCGGCGTTTCGGCGAAACAACTGTCGCGCCGGCAGGCCGCGCTGCTCGCCGTCAGCCTGCCAAACCCCATCGCCCGCAATCCGGCCAAGCCCGGACCAGGCCTCAGACGGCTTGCCAATCTGATCGAGCGCCGTGCCGGCCGTTCCGGTGCTTATGTCGGTTGTCTCCACTAGTTGTTTCAAAAAAATTCGCGGGCAGCGCTGGCCAAAACGGCATCAGGCGTGTATAGGCACCCGACTTTCTCAGATTCCGGCCCCTGACACGGCCCTTTCACGAGGGCGGGCGGGGCTTTTTGACCATGTAGTGGAGCATATCCATGGCCGTTCCGAAACGAAAAACCTCTCCGTCCAAGCGCGGCATGCGCCGCTCGGCCGACGCCCTGAAGGCCCCGACCTATGTCGAGGACAAGAATTCCGGCGAAATGCGCCGCCCGCACCATATCGACCTGAAGACCGGCATGTATCGCGGTCGCCAGGTGCTGACGCCCAAGGAAAGCTGAGACCAGCTTTCTCGAAGGTCTGAATTAGCGAAAGACCGGCCCGTGGCCGGTCTTTCTGCGTCTGGCGGTCCCGGTCCGAAGGTCGGCCGGTCAAGGCCGGAGTCTCCCGGCTTTCACCCCTGAATCCGGCGGCCCGAATCCGGCGGCATGAATCCGGCAATGAAGGTTCCCTGCGCGCCCGCTTCAAATGCTGGTCAGACGATCATGCGGGCGGGCAACCGGCTGACATCGTTGTTGCACCCGGTCTTCGAGCGTGTTCGCCGCTTTCCACGAAAAATCTTGACGGCGTGCCTGTGGCGCATTCTACAGAAGGTGCCCCCATATGGAGACGCCAGATGTTCGGTGCCGTCCCGCTATTGATCGTACCTTTCGTGCTCTACAACCTCGGCCTGCTCGGGATTTTTGGCAGCGGCGACGATCCGTGGGCTAGCGAAATCTTCTCATTCAGCATGATGTCGGGCGGGGTGTTCTCGATGACGCTCGGCGACCTGATAGTGCTGATCGGGCTGATCTTCCTGTTCCTCGAAATGGTGAAGTCGGCGCGCACGACCAGCGCCTCGATCATGGATCATCTTCTGTCGACGCTGGTTTTCGTGGCGTTCCTGGTCGAGTTCCTGCTGGTGAAGGGCGCGGCGCATTCCATCTTCTTCACGCTGATGATCATCGCACTGTTCGACGTACTGGCTGGCTTCGCGGTGTCGATGCGGTCGGCCAGCCGGGACATCAATCTCAACTAAGTTTTCGGTGCGGAAGTTTGACGGGTCGCTTGTGACGAGCCGCATACGTTGGCGATGAGCAAAACGCCATCGGCTTCGGCCAGTCGCTAAGCTCCGGCGTTCAACCCGGGTCGGCGGTGAAGCCGGCTGCCTCGATACCTGCGATGGCGGCGGCCTCGTCATTGTCGGAGGTGTCGCCGGAGATGCCGACGGCGCCGATAACGGTACCTGCCTTGTCGCGGATCAGCACACCGCCGACGACCGGCAGCACGCGTCCGCCCGACACATCGGAGATGCCGGCGACCAGATGCGGGCGCTCCTTGGCGAATGCCTCGATCCGACGCGATCCCATGCCGATCGCCAGCGCGCCATAAGCCTTGCCCGTCGACATTTGCGGGCGCAGGAACGAGGCGCCGTCCTGGCGCTGGAAAGCGACAAGGTGCCCGCCGGCATCAAGCACCGAGACACCCAGTGGTTTGAGCTTGAGGACAGCGGCCCTGGCGAAAGCGGCATCGATGATCTCAATGGCCTTTTCGAGCGGCAGTGCGGTCATGGCGGTCTCCTGTTTGACATGCGGCGCCGCGCCGACATGCGCTCACGTTCAACGGGGGCAGGGCGGTGTCGAAGCTGCGGAAGAACGCGTTACTTCTTCTTGGCTCGGGCCGGCTTCTTGACAGGTGTTGCCGGCGCGTTGGCCAGATCCTCGGCTTCCTTGGCAAGCCGGAGCGCGCGCAGCTTGTTGGTCTTGGCCTGGCGGGCATCGCTCTCGGCGACATACTCAGCCATCGCTTTCTGGCGGACGGTCGCTGCCTCTTCCTGCTTCTTGAAGCGCTGATCCGCGCGGGCGCGGGCAGTGTCCTTAGAGTTCTCGACCAAGAGCGTATCCAATCCCGTGAATTGTAATTTCCGTCACTTCTAGCAGAGCCGGCCTGTTAACGGGAAAATAAGTTGGTCACGCAGCCGGACTGGCGGCGAGAGCCTTGCTGGCGACCACGGCTTCGTAGGCTTCCTGAAGGGTCGCCCGAACGGTAGGTCCGGCGGCCGGGTCCGCCGGCGTACCGAGGTGCTCGTGGCGCAACTCGTTCATGAATTTCTCCCACAGCGGCGGCCCGCCCTTTTCCAGGAGTTCGGCGCGGATCGAGAGCTCTTCGCTGACCGGGAGCCAGACACGGCCCCAGGCACCGAGATGGGCCAGGATCGGCACCAGCGTGATGGCCATCTCGGTCAGGCTGTAGATCGCCTTCTGCTTGTGCGAGGGGTCGTCGGCCTTGGTCAGCATGCCGAGTTCCATCAGCCGTTTCAGCCGGTCGGCGAGGATGTTCGAGGCGATGCCTTCCATCGAGCCGTTGAGCAACTCGCGAAAATGGCGCTTGCCGCCGAAAATCATGTCGCGAAGGATGATCAGGCTCCAGCGGTCGCCGAACACTTCCAGCGACAGGTTGATCGGACAGCCGGACCGGCGATCAAGGGTCATTCGATTCTCTCCATAAACCGGTTGCATTATCGTATCAGTTTCAATATGGTGCAACTGATTGCAAAATGCAAGCAGATAAGGAGGCCAAGCGATGACCGTGATCGAACGTCCTGAGATCATATCTCAAACCTTTGGCGATCCGGCAGATCCCGCCCTGTTGCTGATCATGGGAGCGATGGCGTCGATGCTTTGGTGGCCGGAGGAATTTTGCCGGAAACTGGCGGCTGCCGGCCTGTTCGTGATCCGCTACGACAATCGCGATACCGGATGCTCGACCAAATATCCGCCGGGAGAGTCCCCTTACACATTCGATGACATGGCGGACGATGCGATCGACGTTCTGGACAACCATGGCGTCGCCAAGGCCCACATCGCCGGCATGTCGATGGGCGGCATGATCGCGCAGCTCGTGGCCCTCAAACATCCCTCCCGCGTCGCGTCGCTGACCGTGATCAGCAGCTCGCCCGTGGGAATGGACACCTCGCATTTGCCGCAGATGAATGATGCCTATGTCGAGCATTCGGCCGAGGGGGCGAAAGTCGATTGGTCGGACCGCCGGCAGGTAATCGATTTCATCGTCAGGGATGCGCGGGCGATCGCCAGCACCGTGCACCCATTCGACGAGGCCCGGATGAGAGCCTTCGTCGAACAGGATTATGACCGGTCGGTCGGCTTTCTGAGCGCGACCAATCATTTCATGCTCAGGGGCGGCGATGAGTGGAAGGGCCGTCTGCACGAAATGACGGCGCCGCTGCTGGTCATCCACGGCACGACGGATCCGATCTTTCCGGTCGAGCATGGCGAGGCAATGGCCGAGGCGGTCGCCGGCGCGAAAATTGTTCGCATCGAAGGCGGCGGGCATGAACTGCATCCCGAAGACTGGCCGGTGATGTCAGCGGCAATGGTCGCCCATATCGAGGCCAATCAAGGTAGCACCCCATTTTGACGAGCAGGGCCTGCGTGACGGCACGGCTACGACCAACCACAAACAAACGAGCAAAACATGTCCCTGACATTTCATTTCCATCCGCTGGCCTCCTTCTGCTGGAAGCCGCTGATCGCGCTGTATGAGAACGGCATACCGTTCACCCCGGTCGTCGTCGATCTTGGCGATGAGCAATCGCGCGCGGCTTTCCTGAAGATATCGCCGACCGGCAAGATGCCGGCTCTGCGCGACGATGCACGCGGCCGCACGGTGCTGGAATCGACGATCGTCGTGGAATATCTGGCGGCGCACTATCCGGGGCCGGTTGAACTCATTCCTGCCGAGATCGACCTGGCACTGGCCGTTCGCCAGGCTGATCGTTTTTATGACTTCTATGTGCAGGAGCCGATGCAGAAGATCGTCGGCGACCGGCTGCGCCCCGAGGACAAGACCGATCCATTCGGCGTCGAGCAGGCCCGCGACCAGCTGCGCAATTCCTACGCCATCATCGAGCAGGACATGCATACGAAGATTTGGGCGATGGGCGACACCTTCACCATGGCCGATTGCGCGGCTTCTCCCGCGCTCTTCTATGCCAACAAGGTCGAGCCGTTCGGCGACAGATACCCGGCCATGAAGCGCTATCATGACCGCCTGGTGCAGCGCCCTGCCTTCAGCAGGGTGATCGAGGAAGCACAGCCCTACTTCAAACTCTTCCCGTACAACAATGGCTGATCACGATGCTGCCGGGTAAGCCAGAACAGTCAGGCCTCCCAGAACTGATCGAGCCAGATGTTGAGTTTCAGGAAACCGGCATTGCTGACCCTGTAGACGCGCCTTGTCCCTTCGGCCTTGGCATGGACCAGCCCTGCATCGAGCAGGACTTTGAGATGCTGCGAAACGGCCGGGCGTGAGACCGGCAGCCCGGACGCCAGTTCGTTGACGGTTTTCGGGCCGCGTCGAAGTTCTTCCAAGAGATAACGCCGGTTCGGGTCGGCAATCGCCATGAAGGCGTCGGAAAACATCATGTCTTATTTGTGAGGCAAAGCTTTTCGAATCTCAACCGTCGGTTTCTACTTTTCTTCTTGGATCAAGCCGCAACGCTTCCGGCGTCACCGAGCGGTCGGCTGGTTGGGTCTTGAAGGCATCGCGATCCTCGATCGGCACCGGCGCGCGGCGGCTGATGCGCAGCAGCGTGTAGCCGGCCAAGCAGAGATGCGCGAAGGCCGTCGCCAGGAACAGGCCTTCCGGGCGCATCCAGCTCATCAGCGCCGCCGCCAGCAAGGGCCCGATCATGGTGCCGAAACCGTAAAGCAAGAGCAGACCGCCGGAAACCTTGACGAAATCCTCGGATCGGGCGTGGTCGTTGGCATGCGCCACGGCGATCGAATAGAGCGTGTAGGCGAACGCGCCGTAAGCGGCGGTGAAGACGATGACGAAGACGCCGGAGCGCGGTTCGAACAGGAAGATCATGAGCGCGAACAGCGCAGCGCCGAAGGCCGCCCCAGCCAGCACGAAACGCCGGTCGGTCTTATCGGACATGCGGCCGGCCGGAAGCTGCATGGCGGCGCCGGCAACTACCACAAGGCTCATCATCAACGCGATCTCGGCGGTGGAGATGCCGATGCGGGCACCGTAGACGGCGCCTAGCGTGCCCCAGGCGCCGTTGGCTATGCCGATCAGCACGCAGGCGATGGCCGAGACCGGCGAGTTGGCGTAGAGACCCCTGACGTCGAGCTTGACGTCCTGCAGTGGCTTGGGGTGCGAGGCTGTCGAAACCGCGGTCGGGATCAGCGACAGGCAGAACAGGATGCCGGTGATCATGAACAGCGACGCCGATTTCACATCGCCGCCGGCGACGATCATCTGCCCGCCCATGATCGAGGCGTAGGTGACCATCATATAGAGGCCGAACACCGTGCCGCGGTTTTCGTTGGTGGCTTTCTCGTTCAGCCAGCTTTCGATGACCATGAAGGCACCGGCCATGGTGAAGCCGGTAAAGGCGCGCAGCAGGATCCAGATATATTCATCGATGACCAGCCCGGTGAGCAAAGCCACGATGGCGCCGGAAGCGGCGAAGGCGCCGAAGGCGCGCACATGCCCGGCGCGGCGCACGATGCGCGGCGCGAAGAAGCAGCCGGTGACGAAGCCGCCGGCCCAGGCCGTGCCCATCAGGCCGAGCGATGCGGTCGAAAAGCCTTCCACCTGGCCGCGCAGGGGCAACAGCAGTCCGTGCAATCCCGACGCAGCCAGCAGGAAGGCGGTGCCGCGAAGCAGAGAAAGGATCGGTCGGTAGGCTGCGAGCATTTTTTGATCCGGCTGGATTTTGGGAGGATGCAGGGCCTGAAGACAGCCGCATTCCGGCTTTTCCGCGGCGGACCGTTCCGTCCGTTTATCTACCCGCGCCGGAACAGCGCTTCGGCCGCCGATTTGGTGTTGTCCTTGGTCTTGAGCTCGGTCTCCAGCCGGGCAATTTCGGCGCGCAGGAGATCGATCCGCTCGGACAGTTCGCCGACTGAAAGCAGCGACAAGTCCTGCCCGATTTCGTGCGGGCGCGCCTTCTTCTTGGGCTCGTCGTCGAAGATCGCCATGGGTCGCTCCTCCTCCGCTACACCGGATTGGCCATTTGCCTGCTTTGGCAATCAGCATACATAGGGCAGGGGCGTCGATGCAAACAGCCGATCCGATAACGGCGAGAAAAGACGGTAAATCTTATGGCGAGTGGACAGAAAATTCCGGCAAGAATGACGGCCATCGCGATCTCGGCGCCGGGTGGTCCCCGGGTGCTGAAACCGGAAATGCGCGACGTGCCGCAGCCCGGCCCCGGCGAGATACTGATCAAGGTCCACGCCGCCGGCGTCAACCGACCCGACGTGCAGCAGCGCAAGGGCGTCTATCCGCCGCCGCCCGGCGCTTCGGACCTGCCCGGCCTCGAGGCGTCGGGCGAAGTGGCGGCCCTTGGCGACGACATATCGCGCTGGCGCATCGGCGACCGGGTTTGTGCGCTGACGCCCGGCGGCGGTTATGCCGAATATGTCAAGGTTCATGCCGGCAGCGTTCTGCCGCTGCCGGCCGGCTTCACCCACACGGAAGCCGCCGCCGTGCCGGAAAACTATTTCACGGTCTGGCACAATATGTTCGAGCGCGGCGGCCTGAAGAAAGGCGAGACGCTGCTGGTCCATGGTGGCTCATCCGGCATCGGCACCACGGCTATCCAGCTTGCCGCGGCCTTCGGCGCCTATGTCATCACCACCGCCGGCAGCAAAGAAAAGTGCGATGCCTGCCTGAGGCTCGGCGCCGACCGGGCGATCAATTACCGCGAGGAGGATTTCGTCGCCGCGGTGAAGGAGGCAACAGGAGGCAAAGGGGCGAACGTCATCCTCGACATGGTCGGCGGCGACTATGTGGCCCGAAACTACGAGGCCGCGGCCGTTGAGGGCCGCATTGTCCAGATCGCCTTGCAGGCGGGCGCCGTTGCCAGCGCCGATTTTTCGAAGATCATGGTCAAGCGGTTGACGCACACCGGGTCGACGTTGAGGCCCCGCACCGTGGAGTTCAAGGCGGCGATCGCGGCGGCGCTGGAAGCGCAGGTGTGGCCCTTGCTCGGGACGCGCAAGGTGGCTCCGGTCATGGATATGATCTTCCCGCTCAGCGAGGCCTGGCGCGCGCATGAGCGAATGGAGGAGGGCGAGCATATCGGCAAGATCGTGCTCGACGTCGGCTGATAGGGCGATAGCCTGGGCCGGTCGGCAGGCGGACCGGGCCGGCCAAGGCTTCGGCGCCTGCCTACAAGCTGAACAAAAGCTTAATTGTGCAATGCAGCATTTGCATCATTGCTATGCAAAATCAGCCATTCAAGTCCCGACCGATAATGACTATTTGAGCATCACCGAAACGAACAACTCATTTGGAGGACCACCATGAACCCGATCCGCGCTTTCCGTAACTGGCGCATGTACAACGAGACCGTGCGCGAACTGAACCGCCTCAATGCGCGTCAGCTCAGCGATCTCGGTATCAACCGCGCCGACATCGAACGGATCGCCCGCCAGGCGATCTGATGTCGGGCATGGTCCGCTTCAAGAAGCGGACCATGCCGTAGAAGCAAGAGCCGAGCCAGGCGCTTTGCCGCCGCCGGTTCCGAGCCCGCTGGACCCAGTCCGGCGGGTTTTGTCGTTTTGGCGGCAGGGATGACATGGTCGGGCCGACGGCCGCCTCGACCGAGCTCGGCCGCATCGCCGGCGCGACACCTCTAATGTGCTAGCGCCCTGCAATTGACCGGACGCCCCAGGCGCTTCGAAAAACGGCGCTTCCAAAAACGTTGCGAAACAAACGGAGAGCGGTTATACAGACCGCGAATTTCCCATTTTGGTGGCTCTAAACCACCGCCCGCGCGGGAACGCGGGCGAACGAGAAGGATTTTTACAATGGCCAATACGTTGCTGATGCCCAAGGCGACCGCCGTCTGGCTGGTCGACAACACCGCGCTTTCGTTCGAGCAGATCGCGCAGTTCTGCGGGCTGCATCCGCTTGAGGTCAAGGCGATCGCCGACGGCGAGGCGGCGCAAGGCATCAAGGGCATGGACCCGATCATGACCGGCCAGCTGACACGCGACGAGATCGCGCGCGCCGAGAAGGACCCGAACCAGCGCCTGAAGCTTTCCGACCCCAAGGTGCGGGTGCCGGAATCCAAGCGCAAGGGACCGCGCTATACGCCGCTGTCGAAGCGTCAGGACCGGCCGAATGCCATCCTGTGGCTGGTGCGCAACCATCCCGAGCTGAAGGACGCGCAGATCTCGCGCCTCGTCGGCACCACCAAGTCGACGATCGAGCAGATCCGCGAGCGCAAGCACTGGAACTCGGCCAATCTGCAGCCGATGGACCCGGTGACGCTCGGTCTTGCTTCGCAGATCGACCTCGACATGGAAGTCAACCGTGCGTCGCGCGGTCGCGAGCAGGCGCAGCCGGTCGGCGACACGCTGCTGCCGGCGGCGTTGACCGAACGGCTGGTTCCGGCTCCCGAAAAGCCGAAGGACGAGGACGCTGAACTCGACGCCAACGCCGTGTTCGCCAAGCTCTCGGCTCTGAAGTCGAAGGACAAAGATAACGACGACGACGAGGAATAGAATTCTCGCGAACTCAACAAAAAAGCCCGCTTCGAGCGGGCTTTTCTATGTAGTCCGGAGGTTTCAGCTTCGCGCCGCGCGGTCCGGCGCCATGCCATAATCCTCGCTCCGTTCCACCGCCCGGTAGAAATCCGCAAGCTGCTTGCCGCGCTCCGGCTTGAAGATGCGGCCGGCAATGACCACCGAGGCGATGCGATCGATGCGGAAGGCGCGGAAGTCATCGCGCATTTCGCACCAGGCGACCAGCGTCCATACCTTGCCCCAGAACCACAAGCCCAGCGGCCGGATATCGCGCGCTGTGCCGCGCCCGGCCTCGTCGGAATAATCGATCGTCAGCACCTGGCGTTTTTCGACCGCGCGTTCGATCAGGTCGATCGCCTCGCGGGCGGCGTCGCTGACCACCCACATGGGGGTGTGAATTTCGGTGCGAGCGATGCGGTCCTTCTCGGCGTCGGGCAGCACAGCGCCGATCTTGACCAGAGCCTCGTCGGCAGCGCGTGCCATGGCGGCACCGCCGAAGGCACGCACCATGCGGGCGCCGGCAACCAGCGCCACGATCTCGTCACGCGTGAACATCAGCGGCGGAAGATCGAAACCCTCCCTCATCATGTAGCCAACGCCGGCCTCGCCGTCGATCGGCACTCCGGTCGACTGCAGGTCGGCAATGTCGCGATAGATCGTTCGCTCGGAAACCTCGAGCCACGTGCCGAGCTTCTGGGCGGTGACCAGACGGCCACCACGCAGATGCTGTACGATCTGAAAGAGCCTGTCGGCGCGGCGCATCGTGTGGTCCCTCGGTGTTGCTCCTACGCATGTCGTGGTCCCAAACCGGTTCCCACTCCTGGGCGACATGCATTACGGTTTCAGCCCTTCGCGCTTGCGCTGCGCGGCGAAGAATTCCGCGCCGAAGGACAATTTCCTCACTGTCGGCGTCCCGGCGTCGAGTACGCGCCAGAAAGGTGCCGCGTCGCTCAACGTCGTGCCGCGCTCGAGATCCTCTTTGGCAGCCTCGGCAACGGTGCGCAGATGATAGCCTGCTGTGACCGGGCATGTCACTTCGGCGCCGTGGTCTGTCGCAAGTGCCGTGCGCAGCGCACGCACATCCAACTCGACGCCTTCGGGAAGGAAACGGATTAAATCATCAACTTGCCGCGCTGTTGGCAGCATTGGCTGGCTCTCGATTACGTCCCCCACTGCGCGTGGTGCGATCTTGATGCCGTTGATGCCCGATGTATCCAGCCTGTCGTTCCAACTTTTCATCGATCGTCCTCTCGACCGCCGACGCGCAGCATCTTGATTTCGCATCATTGCACGTGTCTCCTGACAGCATACTGTCAGGAGGCTTCAGCATATTCCCTGGCGAAGAGTGTCCGCATCTGAGCGAGATCGCCGCTTCTTTCGGGGTAGAGTGCCTTCAGAAAGGCCAACGCGAATGTGCCTGGCGCCGAGCCCGGCGCCGAAACGACTTTGCCGTCGGCAACGGCATGCGGCACATCCTGATAATTGCTTTCGCCAGCATAGTTGGCTTCGTGGCCGTTGATCCAGTCGCGGCCATTGCTGGTGTGCCTAGCCTTCTCGAAGAGGCCGGCCCGAGCCAGCGCCAGCGTCCCGGCGCAGATACCGCCGACCACGCCGCCGCGTGATGCCACCGCGTTGAGCAGTTCGGCCACATCAGGCGGCGCCTTGCCTGCCCACTGGTCGGAGCCGATGACGGCGACGGCATCGAGATCGGCATTCTCATCGATCCCGGTAGAGCGGTCGGACGTCAGCCGAAACCCGCTTATGCCGGCGACCGGCTTGCCATCGGGCGTCAGCGAGACGGCGCGAGCGCCGAACCATTCGACCGCCGTCGCCGCCAGGAGCCCGTATTCCCAGTCGGCGAAGCCTTCGATAAACAGAAATCCGATCTTCTTCTGTTCTGGCATATGCCTGCTCCCTCCCGCACGCCGGACCTATATCTGGGCATCCGCCCGGTTCGCGTCCAACACCGCGTCGAGAATTTGGCTCAATTGCCGCGACGGTCGGTATACATGTCGGGCCAGCCTATATCCTTGCGGATATCCGACGGAAGCGAGTTCATGAAGCGCTGGGTACGGATCTCGTTGCGCATCGTCCGGATCTTGCCGACATAGTGCTGCATGCCGCGCAGAATGGTCAAACCGTTCATGGCTAGTCTCCTCTCTTTGAATGGAGACACTATCGCATACCCCTCCTGACAGCAGTCTGTCAGGAGGATGACAGGCGGGCGACGACAATCGCGATCAGTGCATTTCTCCGGGAAAAGCGCCGGTTCTCCCTACATTGCACCGTTCCCGCATCAGCTTGGCATCTACCAACTGTTCACCGTCGAGGTGCCGATCGCGGCGCAGTCGTTCAGCCTTCAGCGACGGATTGTCGGAATCCGAAACCTTCCGCGGGATGGCCGCAGTTCTGATATGGAAGGAGAAAATTCTTCTCCAGAAAAAGGGAGACGACCGTGAGCCTGCAACTGACAGGAATTCATCATTTGACCGCCATCACTGCCGATGCGCCCGGGAACCTGCATTTCTATACGAGAGTGCTCGGCCTGCGGCTGGTTAAGAAGACGGTGAACCAGGACGACACCTCGGCCTACCACCTCTTCTATGCCGACGGCGAAGCGACGCCCGGTACCGATCTCACCTTCTTCGACTGGCCGGTCGGACGCGAGCGGCGCGGCACGAACAGCATCGCGCGGACCAGCCTCAGGGTCGGCAGCCGGGAAAGCCTTGCCTGGTGGAAGCAGCACCTTGCCGGCAAAAGCATCGTGACGGGAGAGATCGCCGACATTGGGGGCTATCCATCGCTGGATTTCGAAGACCCTGAAGGCCAGCGCCTGCGGCTGGTCAGCGATGGCGGCAAGGGCGGCAGCCATCCTTGGGCGCGGAGCCCGGTGCCGGCAGAACACCAGATCCGAGGGCTCGGGCCGATCGTGATCAGTGTCCCCGACATCACCAACACCGAGACGGTGCTGACCGAGGTGATGAACATGCGCAAGGTCCGCGGCTATGCCTCGCCGGACGGCGAAGGGCAGGTGCATGTCTTTGAAATGGGCACGGGCGGGCCGGCGGCGGAGCTTCATGTCGCCGTTCAGCCTGGGCTGGCGCCTGCACGGCAAGGCGCCGGTGCGGTCCACCATGTCGCCTTCAGGGCGCCGGACCAGGAAACGCTGCATCAATGGACGGCGCGGTTATCAGAATTCCGGCTGCCGTCGAGCGGCGAGGTCGAGCGCTATTACTTCCGCTCGCTCTACTTCCGCGAACCGAACGGCGTCCTGTTCGAGATTGCCACGGACGGGCCTGGATTTACCGCCGACGAGCCGCTGGAAGCGCTGGGCGAGAGATTGGCCCTGCCGCCGTTCCTCGAACCGAAGCGCGCTTCCATCGAGGCCGGCCTCAAGCCGCTGAAGTAAATCGCTCCGCGATCAAGGCGGGCACCGCGCTCCGGTTCGGGATCGCGGCGCCGATGCCTTGCCAGACACGAATTGAAGCGCTTTGACAGCCGGCTGCGTTGCTGGTCAAAGGCGTCATGTCGAAACTCCTCGCCCTTGTCATCATTGGCATCATGGTCATCCAGCTGATCAAGCCTCTGGGATGGCCGGGCCTGAAACGGCGCAGCGACTTCTGGAAGCTCGCGCTGCTGGCCATGGCGGCTATTTCCATAACCGCCGTGCTCGGGCACTGGGCGTAGCTGCAGCGGGCAATGCGGCCTTCTCTCCGGCCGCTCACCCGGCAAGCACCGGGCCGACGAGATGCTCGGCCCAGGCCCGGTAGCCGGCCTCCGAGGCATGAAATCCGTCCGAGGCAAAGCCGGCCTCGGGATTGGTGATCGGCAGGCGCGGCGCCGGCACCGCGCCGCGTTCCAGGCAGAGGCGTTCGCCCATCCGGTTCATCTCGATGGCGCGGATCTCCAGAATCTTGCCGAGCAGCGGCGGCATGGCCGGCGCACGGGTAAACTCCAGCACCGGCGACCATAGCACCCGTGCCTCCGGCCATTTGGCGCGCAGTGCATAGAGCAGGCCGCCGAATTCCCTCTTGAAGCGCGGCACGGAATGAAAATTCTTGGTGTCGTTGGTGCCTACGGCAAGCACGATGTGGGTCCAAGGATCGGCCGACAGGTTGGGCAGGACATGATCGCGGATCTGGCCCGACGTCGCGGAATTGAAGCCGGCGGCGCGCCAGCGCACGGCGCGGCCGGTGCCCTGCGAAATCAAGATGGCCAGCTGCGCGGCAAGCCCGTTTTCGGAATGGCCGATGCCGACCGAGGCGGCGGAGGAGTCGCCCAGCACCAGAAGCGAGATCGCCGGCGCCATGCCGGCAAGCTCGTGCATGACCGGTCCCTGCGCCGGCAGCATGCGCGTGGTGCGGCGGCGCACGCCCAATCCCTGCCAGACATAGACAGGGAAGGCGAGCCAGGTGAAGAAAGCGAGAAAGCGCTGCATGCGCACCCTTTTATCGTATCCGGCGGCTGGCTGTCGCGCCTGTCTGCTTATTTCGGCGCAATTCCCGAGGGAAGGCGCGATGCGCTTTTCCCGGGAAAACCGTTCATTCTCTCCCTCGAATTGCCCTGGTCGCAACAGCCCTCCTGTGATCCGGACCTGTCGCTGTATTCGTCATGCAGCCGCACCCAGTCCATCAGGCCGTGATAGGGACCGGTTTCGTTGCGGCCCTTCGGCGTCATGTCGAGATAATCATACGTGCCGATCAGCGCCTCGCCGCCGCGGGCGCGCGATAGGAAGGTGAGAAAGATGTCGCCGTTCTCATCCTTGTAGAACACGCTGGTGCCGGGGAGCTCCTTCGAGGTGCGGGGACGGGTCTCGAAATTGTAGGTGGTGTCGCCGGCAGCGATCTGCCTGTCGGTGAATGAGACCTGCATGTCGAAGTTGAAATCCGAGGCGTAGGACGACACCCAGTCGAATTTCCAGCCCATGCGGTGCTTGTAGGGCAGAAGCTCCGCCAGCGGCGCGCGTGAGATCACGACCAGCGATACGTCGTGGTGTCTCAGGTGCTGATTGGCCCCGTCTATATGGTCGGCGAGGAACGAGCAGCCCTCGCAATAGTGACTACAACCCGGCCCGAACATGAAATGGTAGACGATCAGCTGGCTGTTGCCGGCAAACAGGCCGGCCAGGTTTTTCGGTCCTTGCTCGGTCTCGAAGACATAATCCTTCCTGATCTTCAGCCAGGGCAGTTCACGCCGCTCAGCCGCGACGCGCTCGCGAAGTCGCGTCAGTTCCTTCTCGCGAGCCAGATGCGCCTTGTGTGCCTGGAACCAGTCTTCGCGTGAAACAACCTTGTTGCGATGCATGAACCTCTCCCTGTCTGCCGTCCCAAGGACGTTCGAGATCGAAAAAAGCCGACATGGCCGCCGACATTTTCCACGCAGGACATAGGCATGCCGGGACTCCGCCCCAACCTCGCGGCAAACAGAACCCGGGTACGTTGGCCCGGGTCAGGAAGAGCATGGAAGACCTGTGTCAGGCGGCCCGTTCGAGGTCGGCCTTCCATTTTCCCAGTGCCGCCAGATGGTTCATATGGGCGCGATGGGCAAAGGCGGCCTGGCCGGCGGCGACGTTCGACGCCTTGCCGCCCCATGCCTTCTGCGGCGCGGCTTGCAGCGCACGGCCATAGGAGAAGGTCAGCTTCCACGGGTGCGGCCCGATCGCGTTGATGGCGTTGAGATTGGCGGTCGCCTCCTCATCCTCCTGGCCGCCGGACAGGAAGGCGATGCCCGGCACGGCTGCCGGCACCGTCTCGCGGAACAGTTTTATGGTCTTTTCCGCGACTTCTTCCGGGCTGCTCACCTTGCCCGACTTCTTGCCGGCCAGCACCATGTTGGGCTTCAGGATCGTGCCTTCGAGCACGACGCGCGCCGCATGAAGTTCGTCATAGAGTTTTATCAGCGTCGCCTTGGAGGTTTCATAGCAGGTGTCGATGTCGTGGGCGCCATCCATCAGCACTTCCGGCTCGACGATCGGCACGATGCCGGCCTCCTGGCAAAGCGCTGCATAGCGGGCGAGCGCATGAGTATTCGAACCAATCGAAATGGCCGAAGGCACGCCCTTGCTGGTGTCGATGTCGATCACCGCGCGCCATTTGGCGAAGCGGGCGCCGAGCTTGTAATAATCGGCAAGGCGCTCGCGCAGCCCGTCGAGGCCCTCGGTGATGGTGTCGCCGGGAAATCCGGCCAGAGGTTTGGCGCCGGCATCGACCTTGATGCCGGGGATAGCGCCCGCCGCCTTGATGATATCGACCAGAGGCGTACCGTCGGCGGCCTTCTGGCGGATCGTCTCGTCATAGAGGATGACGCCGGAAATATACTTGGTCATCGCGTCGGAGGCGCGGAACATCATCTCGCGATAGTCGCGGCGGCTGTCGGCGGTCGATTCCACGCCGATGACGTCGAACCGCTTCTTGATCGTGCCCGAGCTTTCGTCGGCGGCCAGCAGGCCCTTGCCGTTGGCCACCATCGCGGCGGCAATGTCTTCGAGACGTTCGCTCATCGTGCTCTCCTGAAAGGGCCTGTTCCGCACCTAACGGAAGTCTACCGCCAAAGGAATGGCATCGGAAAGCTCGAATCGATTGAAAGTTCGGAGTGCCCGGTTCGCTCTCCTTGAGTTGATTGGGTCGGTGGCTTGGCCGCAATTCTGCGACGCCCAACGCTCAGCGCTTCAGCACATCGACGCCGGGCAGCGGCTTGCCTTCCATCCACTCGAGAAAGGCGCCGCCGGCGGTCGAGACATAGGTGAAGTCGTCGGCGACGCCGGCATGGTTGAGCGCCGCCACCGTATCGCCGCCACCGGCGACCGAGACCAGCCGGCCCGCCTTGGTGCGGGTCGCTGCGTGCTTTGCCGCCGCCACCGTCGCATGGTCGAAGGGCTCGATCTCGAAGGCGCCGAGCGGGCCGTTCCAGACCAGCGTCGCGGCACGGTCGATCCATTCGCCAACGGCTTTCACCGTTTTGGCGCCGACGTCGAGGATCATGCCATCGGCCGGCACATCCGAGATGGCAACGGTCTCACTGGCCGCACCCGCCTTGAATTCCCTGGCGACGACGCCGTCGACCGGCAGGATGATGGCGCAACCGGCCTCGGCCGCTTCGATCATGATCTGCTTGGCGGTGTTTGCGAGGTCGTGCTCGCACAGCGACTTGCCGACGTCGGTGCCGCGTGCGGCGAGGAAGGTGTTGGCCATGCCGCCGCCGATGACCAGCGCGTCGACTTTCTTGACCATGTTCATCAGGAGGTCGATCTTGGTCGAAACCTTGGCGCCGCCGACAATGGCGACCACGGGGCGAACAGGATTTCCCAGGCCCTTCTCCAGTGCTTCCAATTCGGCCTGCATGGTGCGGCCGGCGAAGGCCGGCAACAGATGCGCCAGCCCCTCGGTCGAGGAATGCGCGCGGTGCGCGGCCGAGAAGGCGTCGTTGACGAAGATGTCGCCATTGGCGGCGAGTTTTTCCGTGAAGGCCGGATCGTTCTTCTCCTCGGCCTTGTAGAAGCGGGTGTTTTCAAGCAGCAGCACGTCGCCCTTGTCCATGGCGGCCACGGCGCTGCCGGCCGTATCGCCAATACAATCGGAGGCAAAGCCGACGGGGCGGCCGAGCACCTCGGCTGTCGCTTTTGCGATCGGCTCCAGCGAGAATTCGGGCGAAGGGCCATCCTTGGGCCGGCCGAAATGCGCGAGCAATATGACCTTGGCGCCCTTGCCGGACAGTTCCGCGATGGTCGGCGCGATGCGTTCGATGCGGGTGGCGTCGGTGACCTTGCCATCAGCAACGGGAACGTTGAGGTCGACACGCACCAGCACGCGCTTGCCGCTGATGTTGCCGATGTCGTCCAGTGTCTTGAAGGCGGCCATGCGGGGTCCTTTCCGTGGAAAATCGGGGGCGAACATACCTCGCATCGATGATGATGCAAGGCTTGAGCCCGGATGGAGTGAAAATTTGAGGTCAGGGCGAAAGTAGTGGCGATAATGGGCGCGCCAATATTGCAGCCACCAGGCGAATGAGGGCAGCACACGCGATCGCCGCAAATCAGCCCTCGGTCGGTGCCTTTTCCACTGTTGGCTCCGGCGCTTCGTGCTGGTCCGCTCGGGCCTCTGCCATCGGGGCCAAGGCCGGCTTGCGCCAGCCGCGGATGAAGGCAGAGATACGGTCGCCGATCTCGCCGGCGCTGAGGAATACCGGCACGCGCGCCACCGGCGCGGTCGGCTCGAAGGAAAGGCCGAGCCCGGTGATCCGGCCCTTGTCGTCGACATCGCGCACGATCAGTTCGATCGGACCGATCAGCACGCGGTCGGCATATTCGGCATGGCCGCCGAGCCGCGTTGTGACCAAGGCACCGACGGTGAGCTTCTGCTCCGCTTCGGTCAGGCCAGGCGCATAAGCGGCCTCAAGTTCGGCAGCGGAACGCGCCGGGTCGACGGCGAAGGCGCCGAAGAAATCGGCGTCTTCGGGATCGACGACAGCGCGGCTGGCGAAGAGCTTGTCGAGCAGGCGCGGGTAGCGATCCGGTACGAAGATGTAGACCTGGTCACCGGCGGTGAGCCGGCCCATGTCCTGGAAGCGCATCGAGCGGCCATCGCGCAGCACCAGCGAGGGCCGTGCCCAGCGCGGAATGCGCTCGCCGCGCGCCACCGGACTGCCCGGCGCGACGCGATAGGCGAGAAGCTCGTGATGGGCGGAGCCCGGCAGTTCGAGCTCGACCTTGTCAAGCGGTCCCAGCCGCGCCGGCACGATCAGGCCGAGACGGCGGGCCAGCGGGCCGACCGTCCAGCCCTGGATGACCAGGGACACCAGGACGATGATGAAGGCGGCGTTGAAGATGACGCGGCCGTTCTCCAGCCCGCCGAGCAGCGGCGTGATGGCGAGCAGGATCGAGACCGCGCCGCGCAGGCCGACCCAGGATATGAAGGCGACCTCGGGGCGCGGCATACGGAACGGGATCAGGCAGAGCCAGACCGCGATCGGCCTGGCGACGAACATCAGGAACAGTCCAAGCAAAATGGCGGGCACCATGATCGCCGGAAATTGCGAAGGCGTCGCGAACAGGCCGAGGATGAGGAACATGATGATTTGCGCCAGCCACGACATGCCGTCTTGGAAGCGCTTCAGGATGGTAACGGCGCGGATGTCGGAATTGCCCGCGACGAGACCCGCAAGATAGACCGCGAGGAAACCCGAACCGCCGATGGCTCCGGCAGCGGCGAAGACCATCAGCGACAGGGTCAGCACGAAGATCGGCAGCAGCCCATGGTCGAGATTGAGCCGGTCGACGAGGCGCACGATGGCGAGGCCGCCAAGCACGCCGACGACGGCGCCCAGACCCATGTTGACGAGGAAGCCGAGGACCAGATTGGTGACCAGGACATTGGCCTCGGGATTGGCGTGCGCGGCGATGACCTCGACCAGCGTGATGGTCAGGAAGATGGCGATCGGATCATTGGTGCCGGATTCCACCTCAAGGGTGGAGCGTACGCGCTCGCGCAGGTTGATCTCGCCGGCACGCAGCAGGAAGAACACCGCGGCGGCGTCCGTGGAGGCGACGGCGGCTCCGAGCAGGAACGATTCCAGCCAGCTCAAGTCGAGCAGATAATAGGCGGCGGCGCCGAACAGACCGGTGGTGATAAGCACGCCGAAGGTCGCCAGCGACAGCGCCGGGCCTGCCGCCTGCCGCAAGGCGTTGAGCGGCGTGCCGAAACCGGAATCGAACAGGATGACGGCCAGCGCCAGTGAGCCGGCAAAATAAGCGATGCGGGCATTGTCGAAGTGGATGCCGAGGCCGTCGGTTCCGGTAGCGAGCCCAATGCAGAGAAACAGCAGCAGGAGAGGGGCACCGAAGCGGAAGGCGATCAGGCTCGAAAAAGCGGCGGCGACGACTAGCGCTGTGCCGACCAGCGTGACGAGATAGATCGCATGCTCCATCCGTGATTTGTCCCCTTCCTCTTCTCTCGATTCAAGGAAGAGTGGGGCGAAGGCATGGCCGGCGCAAGGCGGGAGGGCGGTTTTTTGGCCGAAGCGTCGTCATTCCAGGGTGGAGCAGGAGCGAAGCTCTGTCGCGGCGACCCTGGAATCCTGTGTGTGGTCGTGGAACGCAGCGGAGCAGAATTCTGCATCGTGACCATATTCTGAGGTCGCGGCATGGATCCTCGGGTACTGCGCTGCGTCGCTACGCTCCTTGCTCCGCCCGTGGATGACGAAAGGATGGCCGCCCCAACGAAAAACGCCCGGCCAGGGCCGGGCGTTTGATGTTCTTGAGCGAGGTCCGGGCGATCAGGCGATCGTCTTGCCGAAGGCGACAGCGGTGTCGCCCATGCGGTTGGAGAAGCCCCATTCATTATCGTACCAGGACAGCACCGAAACGAAGTTGCCGTCCATGACCTTGGTCTGGTCGAGCGCCATGATCGAGGACCGCGGATCGTGGTTGAAGTCGATCGAGACGTTCGGGTGATGGGTAACGCCGAGGATACCCTTCAACTTGCCGTTGGAAGCGGCGATCACCGCGTCGTTGATCTCCTGCACCGTGGTCGGGCGCTTGGCGATGAACTTGAAGTCGACGACCGAGACGTTCGGCGTCGGCACGCGGATCGAGATGCCGTCGAGCTTGCCCTTGAGGTCGGGCAGCACGAGGCCGATTGCCTTGGCCGCACCTGTCGAGGTCGGGATCTGCGAAAGGGCGGCGGCGCGGGCGCGGTAAAGGTCCTTGTGCATGGTGTCCAGCGTCGGCTGGTCGCCGGTGTAGGAATGGATCGTCGTCATCATGCCTTTTTCGATGCCGACCGTCTCGTGCAGCACGGCTGCCAGTGGCGCCAGGCAGTTGGTTGTGCAGGACGCGTTCGAGATGACGATGTGGTCCTTGGTCAGCTTGTCGTGGTTGATGCCGTAGACCACCGTGAGGTCGGCGCCTTCGGCCGGCGCCGAGACGAGGACGCGCTTGGCGCCAGCGGTCAGGTGCGCGGCGGCCTTGTCGCGGGCGGTGAAGATGCCGGTGCATTCGAGCGCGATGTCGACGCCCAGCTCCTTCCACGGCAGCTGCGTCGGATCCTTGATCGCGGTGACCTTGAACGTTTCCTTGCCGACCGTGATCTGGTCGCCGGAAACCGACACTTCGTGCGGGAAGCGGCCGTGCACGCTGTCGTAGCGCAGAAGGTGCGCGTTGGTCTCGACCGGGCCGAGGTCGTTGACGGCGACGACGTCGATATCCTTGCGGCCGGATTCATGGATGGCGCGCAGGATGTTGCGGCCGATGCGGCCGAATCCGTTAATGGCAACTCTGACGGTCATTTTTCTCTCCCTGGGAGCTGGAGGTAATTTGGTCCGCAGCTTCATAGCGGCGGACGGCCGAAGAATCCAGCCATCCAAGGCATGGATTTAAATCGATTGGGTTGGGCCAGCCGACGAAATCGCCGGGTGCGGTTGCGTGAACTGGCGTCCTCAATTCCTTATTTGCCGTGCAGGCGGGCTTCGGCTGCCTCGGCCGCCGCTTCGGCGGTGATGCCGAAATGCGGGTAGAGCTGTTCGATGGTGCCTGAGGCGCCGAAGCCGGTCATGCCGATGAAGATGCCGTCGCTGCCGATCAGGTGATCCCAGCCTTGGCGGATGCCTGCCTCGATCGCCATCTTGATCGGTGCGTTGCCGATCGTCTTGCTGCGATAATCATCGCTCTGCTTGTCGAACAGTTCGAAGCAAGGCACGGAGACGACACGAGTCGGATGACCGTGTTTTTCCAGAAGGTCCCTGGCGCCAAGCGCTATCTCCACCTCGGAGCCGGTGGCGAAGATCGTCACCGCCGCCTCGGCGCTGGCCGCGGCCAGTTCGTAGGCGCCTTGGCTGCTGAGGTTTTTGGCCGAGAATTCGGTGCGCACCGTCGGCAGGTTTTGGCGGGTCAGCGCCAGGGTCGACGGCGTCTTTTCGGATTCAAGGGCCAGCTGCCAGCATTCGGCGGTTTCCACCGCGTCGGCCGGGCGGAAGACATTGTGGTTGGGAATGGCGCGTAGCGCCGCCATATGCTCGACCGGCTGGTGGGTGGGGCCGTCTTCGCCCAGACCGATGGAATCGTGGGTCATGACGAAGATCGAGCGGATGCCCATCAGCGAGGCAAGCCGCATCGAGGGACGGGCATAGTCGGAGAAGCACATGAACGTGCCGCCATAGGCGATGAGGCCGCCATGCAGCGTCAGGCCGTTGATCGCGGCGGCCATGCCATGCTCGCGGATGCCGTAATGGACATAGCGCTGGCCGTAATCGTCCGGGGTGATGTTCTTGGTCTGGCTGGTCTTGGTGTTGTTGGAGCCGGTCAGGTCGGCGGAGCCGCCGATCGTTTCCGGCACGGCGCCATTGATGATTTCCAGCGCCATCTCGGACGATTTGCGGGTGGCGACCTTCGGCTTGTCGGCGGAGAGCTTCTTTTTGTAGTCGGCAATGACGGCGTCGAAATTGGACGGCAGCTTGCCTGCGGTGCGGCGCTCGAACTCGGCCCTCAGCGTTGCGTCGGCCTTGGCCAGGCGACCCTCCCAGTCGGTGCGCGCCTTGACGCCGGCCCTGCCCGCGGTGCGCCATGCGTCGAGGATGTCGGCCGGAATTTCGAAGGGCGGAGAATCCCAGTTGAAGAATTTCCGCGCGCCGGCGATCTCGTCGGCGCCGAGCGGCGAACCGTGCGCCTTGTTGGTGCCGGCCTTGGTCGGCGCGCCGAAGCCGATCGTCGTCTTGCAGGCGATCATCGTCGGCTTGTCGGAATGGCGGGCGGCCTCGATGGCATAGGCGATGGCTTCGGGATCCGTGCCGTCGATGTGGCTGGCGTTCCAGCCGGAGGCCTGGAAGCGGGCAACCTGATCGGTATTGTCGGCCAGCGACACCGGACCGTCGATCGAGATGTTGTTGTTGTCCCAGAAGACGATCAGCTTGTTGAGCTTGAGGTGCCCGGCAAGCGCGATGGCTTCCTGGCTGACGCCTTCCATCAGGCAGCCGTCGCCGGCCAGCACATAGGTGTAGTGGTCGACGAGGTCGCTGCCGAAGGCGGCGTTCATGATGCGCTCGCCGAGCGCGAAGCCGACCGAATTGGCAAGGCCCTGGCCGAGCGGGCCGGTGGTCGTTTCGATGCCGGTGGCGTGGCCGTATTCGGGATGGCCCGCCGTCTTCGAGCCAAGCTGGCGGAAATGCTTGATCTGGTCGATCGTCATGTCCTCATAGCCGGTCAGATGGAGCAGCGAATAGAGCAGCATCGAACCATGGCCGGCCGACAGGATAAAGCGGTCGCGGTCGGCCCAGTGCGGGGCCTTGGCATCATATTTCAGGAAGCGCGTGAACAGTACGGTGGCGATGTCGGCGCAACCCATGGGCAGGCCGGGATGGCCGGAATTCGCCTTCTCGACGGCGTCCATGGACAGAAAACGGATTGCATTTGCCATCCGGTCATGTTGTTCGCGCGACGTCATGGTTCCTCCAGGGTGGGAGTTTGGGGGCTTGGGAGAGCCCTTGAAAAGGGTGCGCGACACATAGCAGGCGCGGGCTTTTAGTCAACAAATCGGGTGCATATTTGCCGGTCTTGTGAAGCCGCGGGCGGCCTACATTAGCGTTAGCGGGGGACAGTCGCGAGAGCTTTGTTGACGTCGCCTTCACCCGGTGCCTAATGTTTCCTGGATAACGCGTTCTGAACGCGAACGATTCGGTGATGGGCAGGGCAGGACGAAAGCCATGACCGGGGAAACCACGCTCAAGGAAGTCATCGCCAGGCTGGGCAAGGCCATGGAAGGGCTGGAAAATGCCGTGGCAGCCAAGCTCGAGCACGAGCGCGACTATTCGGAAGCCGAGGCCGAGGTGCAGCGCATGAACGCCGACCGCTCCCGGCTGGCGCAGGAACTCGACAATTCCGAGGCGCGCGCCGAACGGCTGGAGGATGCCAACAAGGAAGTGTCGCGACGACTGGTGACCGCCATGGAAACCATCCGCGCTGTGTTGGACAGGTAGGCCAATGGCACAGGTCACGGTTTCAATCGACGGCAAGCAGTATCGCATGGCTTGCGACGAAGGCCAGGAAGAGCATCTGATCGACCTTGCCGAACGCTTCGACCGCTATGTCTCGCACCTGAAGGATTCGTTCGGCGAGATCGGTGACCAGCGGCTCACCGTCATGGCCGGCATCATGGTAATGGACGAGCTTTCGGAATTGCAGAAGCGCGTCAAGGGCATGGAAAGCGAGGTGCTGACCTTGCGCAAGACGCGCGACGACGCGCTGACCAAGGCCGACAAGAACGACAACATGCTGACCGATGCGCTTGGCGCGCTGGCGCAGCGCATGGAAGATCTGGCGACGACGCTGGCGATCAACAAGGCCTGAGCGCGCAGCCTTCCCGGGCCGGTCGAGAGGCTCTCATCCGGCTGCCCGCAGCATAAAAATACCCATTCTGACGACGACAAGAGTTTCATATTATCTTGCGGTCACGATTTTTGCGCTAAGATGCGGAGATGTCGGAGCGCGAATGCTTTAACCGCAGCCTTGATTGCCGCTCTCGCCCGACGCGATCTGTTCAAAGGGGAAATGTGCCATGAGCCTCCGTATCAACGATATTGCGCCGGACTTCACCGCCGAGACCACGCAAGGGACGATCAAGTTTCACGAATGGATCGGTGACGGCTGGGCGATCTTGTTCAGTCACCCGAAAAACTTTACGCCGGTGTGCACGACCGAGCTTGGCACGATGGCCGGGCTCGAAGGCGAGTTCAAGAAACGCAACGTCAAGATCATCGGCATTTCGGTCGATCCAGTCGAAAGCCACGGCAAATGGCAGGACGACATCAAGACGGCGACCGGCCATTCGGTGCGCTATCCGCTGATCGGCGACAAGGACCTCAAGGTCGCCAAGCTGTACGAGATGCTGCCGGGCGGTGCCGGCGAAACCTCTGAAGGCCGCACTCCGGCCGACAACGCCACCGTGCGCTCGGTCTATGTCATCGGCCCGGACAAGAAGATCAAGCTGGTGCTCACTTACCCGATGACCACGGGCCGCAACTTCGACGAGATCCTGCGCGCGGTCGATTCCATGCAACTGACCGCCAAGCACCAGGTGGCGACGCCGGCGAATTGGAAGCAGGGCGAGGACGTCATCATCACCGCGGCCGTCTCCAACGAGGACGCGATCAAGCGCTTTGGCGCCTATGAGACGATCCTGCCCTATCTCAGGAAGACCAAGCAACCGTCCGCCTAATCGGCGCCCAGCAGCAATTTTGGCTTTCTCGCGCTTGCGGGCCAGGTGACGCTTGACTGGGGTGCTCGGGAAGACAACCATGCTCTTCTCGGGCGCCGTCAGGAAAAATCATTCCTGTTGGCCGGGGTTGAGGGAGCCGGAATTGGACATAGCTTTGGCCAGGCCGCAGGTCAGCGGCTTCTACGACAAGCCGACCGGGGCGATCCAATATGTCGTTGCCGACCAGGCGACGAAGCGTTGCGCCGTCATCGACCCGATCCTCGACTTCGATGAAAAATCCGGGGCGACGGGCACGAAGAGCGCGGATGCCGTGCTCGATTTCATCCGGGAAAACGGGCTGCAACTCGAGTGGATTCTCGACACCCATCCACATGCCGATCATTTCTCGGCCGCACATTACCTGACGGAAAAGACCGGGGCGCCGACGGCAATCGGCGACAGGGTCGTCGAGGTCCAGAAACTTTGGAAAGCGATCTACAACTGGCCGGATTTTCCCGCCGACGGGTCGCAGTGGGACAGGCTGTTTTCAGAAGGCGAGACGTTCCGGATCGGAACTCTTCCGGTCAAGGTGCTGTTCTCACCCGGGCACACATTGGCCTCGATCACCTATGTAATCGGTGACGCCGCTTTCGTGCACGACACTCTGTTCATGCCCGACAGCGGCACGGCCAGGACGGATTTTCCCGGCGGCAGTGCCGCGCGGCTCTGGCGCTCGATCCAGGATATTCTGGCGTTGCCGGACGAAACGCGCGTCTTCGTCGGCCATGACTATCAGGCGGGCGGCCGCGCGCCTTTGTGGCAAAGCACGATCGCGGCGCAGAGGATCGGCAATATCCACCTCGTAGCCGCGCGCAACGAGGCCGATTTTGTCGCCTTGCGCGAGGCGCGCGACAAGACATTGCCGATGCCGAGGCTGATCCTGCATGCGCTGCAGGTCAACATGAATGGCGGCCGGCTGCCGGAGCCGGAGGCCAATGGAAGGCGGTATCTGAAGTTCCCGCTGGATGGGCTATAGGGAAGCGCTCGCAGGGGACATTCCGCTTTCTGGGAAGTCGCGCGGCGCTACGCCAAAGGATGAAGTTCGCCGTCGCGGTTGACCGAACCTCCAAAAAAACGGCGGCGCCAGTTTCCTGACGCCGCCATTGTATCTCACTGCCGAACCCGGCTTTACGCCGCCGGTTGTGCCTCGATGGTGCGCAGCGCCTGGGTCTGGCGCTTGGCGGCGGCCTTGACCGCGTCCTGCACCTTCTCGAAGGCGCGCACCTCGATCTGGCGCACGCGCTCGCGGCTGATGTCGAACTCGGCCGACAGCTCTTCCAGCGTCAGCGGCTCGTCGGCGAGGCGACGGGCCTCGAAGATGCGCCGCTCGCGCTCGTTGAGCACGGCAAGAGCGCCTGACAGCATGCCGCGCCGGTTTTCCAGCTCGTCCTGCTCGATCAGCATCTCTTCCTGGCTTTCGTGGTCATCGACCAGCCAGTCCTGCCATTCGCCGGACTCGCCTTCCGTCGCCCGGATCGGGGCGTTGAGCGAGGCATCGCCCGACAGGCGACGGTTCATCGACACCACTTCGGCTTCCGAGACGTTCAGCCTCGTGGCGATCTCGGCGATCTGTTCGGGCTTGAGATCGCCGTCGTCCAGCGCCTGAATCTTGCCCTTCACCTTGCGCAGGTTGAAGAACAGACGCTTCTGGTTGGCGGTCGTGCCCATCTTGACCAGGCTCCACGAGCGCAGGATATATTCCTGGATCGAGGCCTTGATCCACCACATGGCATAGGTCGCGAGACGGAAGCCACGCTCGGGTTCGAATTTCTTGACAGCCTGCATCAGGCCGACATTGCCTTCCGAGATCACCTCGCCGATCGGCAAGCCGTAACCGCGATAGCCCATGGCGATCTTGGCGACGAGCCTGAGATGGCTGGTGACGAGCTTGTGCGCGGCGGACGTGTCCTCATGCTCGGCATAACGCTTGGCGAGCATGTACTCTTCCTGCGGCTGAAGCATGGGAAAGCGACGAATTTCTTCCAGGTAGCGGCTGAGGCCGCCTTCGCCGGAAACGATACTGGGTAGTGACTGGGCCATGATAGCGCCCCCTCTCTATTGGAGTGATGCCCCCGAAACGCGGCGGGCATGTGACGCGAGCACCAAACGGCTCACCCGCGACATCGGATGTATACAGGAACAAAACCAGAAACGACAGCTTTTGTTCAACGCGAAACAGTGTGTCACGCTGAAGTGAACAACGCGGGTCAGGTTTTTTGATGGCTGTGCTGAAGCTTCCTGGTGTCAGGTTCAGAGTTTACGAAAGCCGCCGACAAGTTCCTCCATGTCCCTCGGGATCGCCGCCTCGAACCTCATCGTTAAATGGGTAGTGGGGTGGCGAAATTCAAGGAGCCAGGCATGCAAAGCTTGTCGGGGAAATGCCTTCACCTGGCTTCTCAGCGGTTCCGGCAACCGGTTGGCCTTGGTGCGGAACGCCTGGCCATAATCAGGGTCGCCGATCACTGGGTGGCCGATATGGGCCATATGGACGCGGATCTGGTGGGTGCGGCCGGTCTCCAACCGGCATTCGACGAGGCTGGCGGCGGCGAATTCCCGCTGTTCCCCGCCGAAGCGCTCCTGCACGGCAAAATGGGTGACGGCATGGCGAGCATCGCCGCGCCCTTCCGGCACGACAGCGCGGCGCACGCGGTCGGCGGCGCGCCCGAGCGGCGCTTCGACCGTACCGGTCGGTCTTTGCGGTATGCCCCAGACCAGCGCCAGATAGGCGCGTTCGAGATCGCCGGTCAGGCCGTGATCGGCGAAGGCTTCCGACAACGCCTTATGGGCGCGGTCGGTCTTGGCCACCACCATGACGCCGCTGGTCTCCTTGTCAAGGCGGTGCACGATGCCTGGCCGGCGCACGCCGCCTATGCCTGAAAGACTGTCGCCGCAATGATGGATCAGCGCGTTGACCAGCGTGCCGGTCCAGTTGCCGGCGCCGGGATGCACGACAAGTCCGGCCGGCTTGTTGATGACGATCAACTCGTCGTCTTCATAGAGCACATCGAGCGCAATGTTCTCACCCTGCGGCTCGGCCGGCTCGGGCTCCGGCATGGCGATCGACACGCTTTCGCCCGGCATCATCTTGCGCTTGGTCTCGACGACAGGCTTGCCGTCGATCAAAACCGCGCCCTGCCTGATCAGCATCTGCACGCGGCTGCGCGAAAGATCGGGGGCAAACTGGGCGGCCAGCCATTGGTCGAGGCGCTGACCGGCCGCATCCGCGCCCGCAACCAGCACGGTTGGGGGCCCGCTGAATTGGTCCTCTATCAATTCAGGGGCCTCTTCGCTATGAGCGCTCATCGAAAAACCGTTCCGGAATATTTGCCATGGCCAGCCCAACCGCCGAGGAAGACCAAGTCGTTGAAGGCAGGGAAAAGCCGCTCGAACCCGAGATCGAAAAGGTGCGCGGCAAGCTCATCCGCTTCATGGCCATCAATCTCGGCCTGCTGCTATTGGCCCTTATGGTGGTGATCGCGGCGATTGTCTACAAATCACGCAAGGTGCCCCCGGCGAACCCGCCGCTGGCTGGTGACATCCAGACGCCCGCCGGCGAGCCGGCCAGCGGAGACATCGTGCTGCCGGTCGGCTCCAAGGTGGTCAGCCAATCGCTGTCGGGAAACCGCGTCTCCATCGATGCCGAGCTCGCCGACGGCAGCCGGACGATCTTCATCTACGATATCGCGGAGCGCAGGCTGATCGGGCAGTTTGCGATCCGCAACAAATGAGCGTGCCGCAACAAGTGGCCGGGTTCACCGAACAGCGCCGGGTGGCGACCGTTGCGCTGGTCGTCGCCAACTATGACGAGGCTATTGCCTGGTATGTCGGGCGGCTGGGCTTTCTGCTCATCGAGGACGTCGATCTCGGTGGCGGCAAGCGCCGGGTCACGGTCGCGCCGGCCAGGGGGCACGGGGCCAGGCTGCTTCTGGCCGAGGCTGCCAACGAGACGCAAACGAAAAGTATCGGCAACCAGACCGGGGGCCGGGTGTTTCTGTTCCTCGAAACCGACGACTTTGCCCGCGACCATGCGGCGATGCTGGAGAAGGGCGTCGAATTCCGCGAGGCGCCGCGCTTCGAGCCCTACGGCACAGTGGCGGTTTTCGCCGATCTCCACGGCAATCTCTGGGACCTGGTCGAGCCGAAGCGGTAAGCCTGCGGCCGACTTTTGCGCGATGTGGCAAAGCTCGCCGAACCCCAGTTGCTTTTTCCCAGCCGTCAGCCTATATCGCCGGTTCTTGAGCGCGCCCATCGTCTAGCGGTCAGGACACCGCCCTCTCACGGCGGGAACAGGGGTTCGATTCCCCTTGGGCGTACCAATGAAACAGCGGCTCGGTCGTTGCTCCCCAAATGTCAAACAGCGTTCAAGCACTCTTCTCCGGAGCTCCCTTTTGACTGCGCGCATCTAACTGCGTGCGAGAGGATCGGCGTGTCTGCGAAAAGCCCGACCATCTCGAATGCGCGAATGCACCCAATTTAAGTCAGGCCATGACGGTTGAAAGCGCAGCAATTCCTGTTACTTGCGGCGCGGGGTACCCCGCGCCGCAGCGCGGATTTTGGGTCGGATGAAAAGTAGAAATGACTTCGGTGAACACGGTATGTCCGCGCTGCCACGGCGGCGGCAAGGTTTTCGAGTGCTCGAGATGGCACGCGTCATACGGGCATTGCTGCCCGCAAGGAACCCATCGGATTGGTTGTCCGGGGACGAGCGTCGTCTGCGCAGAATGTGCCGGTTTGGGAACACTGGCGGAAGCTGCGCTCAGAGCGGTCGCATAGACATGAGGTGCCACCCTGTCGGCCTTTAGCAAGATCGGATTTCTCGTCATCGTGCTTGGACTACGCGCGCATTTAGATTTCGTTTACCATTAGCCTGTCTATTGGAGGCAATTCGCTCTCGGCCGCGACCACGGATGTACTGGCGCGATGTCGAGGCGAAAGGAAAGGTCGGCGCAATGCCGGCCTTTTTGCTTTTTGACGTCATCGCCGAGATAGGCGTGACGGCCGCACGCGATGCGTCCAGCATCAGCGCTTCGAGGCCAACTTTTTGCCGGGAGATATTGTCATTGCCGACGTTGGCCCTACCATCCATTTCAGTGGTCCATCACGGATTCGCCGTTGGAGGCGAGGATGAGGGCTTGCAATGAAAGGCGTTGCCAGACTGGCGATTGCGGGCATGATGTCGGCGGGTGTCACCCACCCATTGGCAGCTGCCCCGCTCAACACCATGGACGAAGTCGGGGCGGCGATTCAGGCGTGCTGGACGCCCCCGGCGGATGCCGGAAATTCCAGTGTGACGTTGAGCTTCAGCTTCAAGCGGGACGGCACGCTACTCGGCCCGCCCCGGCCTACCGCCGCCAAGGTGGCCGGCGACGACAAGGCGCGAAAATCGTTCATCGACGCGGCAAGCGCGGCAGTGAAGAACTGCACGCCCCTGACGCTTTCGCCAACGCTGGCGCAAGGGATTGCCGGTAACGTGTTCACATTGCAGTTCGTGTCTCCCAAACAGTAGCTCCCACAGATCGCTCGCCGGAGGATGGCAATGGGCGCAGGCTTCGGCCTCCGCCAGGCCCTGTCCAGGATTGCCCCAACGGTCAGTGCTTCATGCGCCGTGCTTCGGCATGCCGCGCCAGATCGGGTGTCTCGAAGACGTAGTCGTTCCAGGCCGATTCCGGAATCTGCCCGGCCAGATAGCATTCCAGCAGCAAGCTTTGCTCGGGATTGAGCCGCCTTGGCACGCGCTGGTGATCCAGTCCGAGGGAATGAAAGAGATTTCTTCTCAGTTCCGATACCGTGAAGTGGATCGACATCCGCGTTCTCCTTTGCCATTCAACGCCGCAGGCCAGCCAAAGGTTTCAGCATCGGTTGTGGGTTGCGGCAGATTGATCCGTGCGCCTCTGCCCACTGGCGCTGCGGCGCAGATCTGGCCGCGTTGTTTGCCGTGTCGTCTCAATCTTGAAATGAAAATGCAATATAGATTTTACAGGCGCGGCTATATCAAACTAGGGGTTGTTGAGAATCAGGATTCCACTTTCGCCCTTTGAGTGATTCAAGCCTCATTTTGGAGGTTTTGATGATTCGAACGG
>NZ_JAMYTH010000036.1:0-56194 GCF_040322415.1 Mesorhizobium sp. M0152 | reverse complement strand
CCGGCGGCCGGAGCGATCGTTGCGGTTCCCGCCGCCTTGATCATGCTGGCGGTCTCGATTGCGTTGGGCGGCACGAGCGGCGCGACGGACTGCGTTGCGGCTAAAGCGCGGTACCAATGTCCGGCTTCGCGCAGTTCGCTGCCCAGATCCGGATCGGTGAGGCACGCGACCACACGGCGCTCGTCCGGCAGGTCGGCGCTGTACCACCAGCCCTCGGGACGCGCCTCGACAACCATGCGGCAACCGCCCGGCGCGCGGTCGAAAAAGCGTGTATAGGCGGCAAGGTGTCCGTGCACCGTGAGCTTGGCGCCGAAACATCGCGCCAGCCGCCAGCTGCGGCCGGTCGCCCAAACCACGGCGCGGGCAACGATATCTTCATCGGCCAGCTTGAGCAGCCAGCCTTGATCGTCGCGTACTGCCGAACCCACGGCCGAGCCAAACCGCGTGTCCACACCTGCCGCCTTGGCCGCCTGTACCATCAGCCGGTCGAATCGCGTCCGCTCGAGCTGCCAGCCGGCACCTTGAGCGGAAAACATGCCGTGCCGCTCGCTGGGAACTTCATTGGCCCACACCGAAACAAGCGCACGATTTTCAACGAAGCCGGCCTCGGCGAACGGCGTCCAGACACCAAGCTGACGCAGCAGCCCATTCGCTACTGCCGGCAGCACCTCTCCCGGCTTTGGCCGATCATGCCTTCCTGCTTCCAGCAACAGCACGCTCCGCGCGGGTGCGTGCCGACGCAACGTCAGCGCCGCCGCCGCACCCGCAGGACCGCCACCGATCACGACAAAGTCAGCTTGCTCGGACGGCATAGAAGGAAGCCACCACCCCTGCCGGGTTGGTGCTGCCGCCATCGCCTGAATGCGGGATGGTGCGCACCACAGAGCCAACGATAGCCGGAACCTCCAGCCGGTCCGTGCTGTTCGGCCAGACCGGTACGAGCCAGCCTATATAGTCGTAGATCCATTCTTCGCCGCCGACCACGCCCTTGCCCTGGAACCGGACTTGCATAGGCGAGCCGTAGCCGAAGCCGCCACGCAGATCGAGCGACCAACCTGGCCCGCCGATCGTTCCCGACAGCTCGGTTTGCGATTTCTCGGAAATGGCCAGCGTGCCTTCTCCGAAGAGCAGGTCGTTGGCCGCTTTGCTGATGTCCGGATCGTTGAGGAAGCTGCGATAGGTCCAGTTGCCGACAAAGGGATTGCTCATCGTCATTCTCCCGAATCTTCGACGCAGATGTATTTGACACCGGGTGAGGGTTGGTCGAGACCGCCGGCAGGATTTCGGATCATGAATCCGAGCTTCGACCACTCGGTGACCATCTTGAGGTCGCCGGCAAGCGTCTGCGGAATACCGCGTGCCCAATTGCGGAACTGGAAGTCGGTGCCGACCGGATAATAGACTTGCATCGGCCGGTGCGCAGGCCACCACAGCGTCTCCCATACCCGCCGCTCGCGCTCCAGCAACGTGTCACCTACGCTATCGGGATAAAGCACGTTCCACTCCTCATAGGTAACGTCGATCGTCTGGGTGGAACATTCGTTGAAGTCGGCCTGCCAGGGCAGGCCGCTGAGCTTGGTCAGGTCGCCGGGCTGCAGACCGATATCGAAATCGCTGCCTTGCGACAGCGGGTCGGAGGCATAGGCGATGTAGCCTTCCTCGCTGGTGCCCGCGCCCCAGCGATTGGCATTCTCCTGCGCGGCGGTCAGCGCGAAGCTATACCATTCGGGGTCGGCTTTGATGCGATAGGGCTCGCGCCAGATCGCAGGGTTGCGAATGATCCACGTCACCTCGCCGCCCGGGCAGAAGGCGCCGCCGAGACCGTTCGAGAGCACGCCCTGGTCCAGACCGCGGCCGCCCGGCACATTCCAGTCCTTGTAGGGCTGCCACGGGTCGATGGCCGGTGCGAAGCCTGCATCCACCTCGTCGATGAAGATACCCGCCGCCCATTGCCTGAGCAGGAAGAGCTGCGTGTCGGTTAGCCGCAGGAACTTGCGCACCGTCTTGTTGGTGATCGGGTTATCGCCGGCCAATAGCGGCATCAGCGGTAGGTGGTAGGTGCGCGTCGCCGGATTGGCCTCGAGCCGAAATAGGTTTTCCTCGCCGGGCTTGCGCAAGAGGTCGAACAGGTATTGCCGCGCGGAGCGGCCCGGATCGGTCGTCGCGTCTTTGGTTGCCGCGGCAAGCGCGCGGTCCAGCAACTGGCCGGAGCGGTACTCAAACGCAAGCCGGCGCAGTGCGGCTTCGATCGGCTCGTCCGGGTCGGTGGTGCGATCGGGTTCGGCGGGCTCTTGCCGCGACGAGGATCGGGCGAGGGTGAGCATCCGCTTCTTGGGCGGCGCGGCTGCGACGCTAATGTGTTCGATCACATCGCCGACGGCCGCGTCGAATGCGTTGCGGGCGGCTTCATAGGCTGGGTCGGCTACGGCATCGTTCTCGGCGAAAGCCGCTTGCCAGCGCGCGGCGTAGGCCCGCGCTGCCTCGCCCTCGCCGGGCCGACAGACCGCGGCGGTGAAAGCCGCTGCTGCCGCCTTAAGCGAGGCCCCGGCTTCGCCGACCACGGCATCCTTCGCAGCGCCCGGCGCATGCGTGGCGTCAAGCAGCATCAGGCTTGGTTCGACCGCAGCTTCAAGCAGTCGCCCGCCGACATGATCGTCTCTTGCGCGCCCTTCCTTCTGCGCCAGCGCGCGGGGCGCAACCCGCGGCGGAATGCACAATCGGTAGGGGTCGAATGTGCCCCGGCTCGACTGGTTGTGGGGAAAATTCGATTGCTGGAGTATGTTGGCGAAGTACGAGAATTCGTCGGCGCGGAAAATGATCGGCCAGACGTCGCGCCAGAACCACGGCCGGTAGGCCGGGTTCCACTCCACCGGTCCGGCCTTCCAATGTAGCAAGGCCGGCGTATCGGTGGGGTCGATCTTCTGCGGTGCGCTGAAAGTTCCTGCGGTGCCATACAAGTCGGTGCGATAGGCGAATTCGCGGATCGACATGTCCTCGATCACGTCATCCAGCGTGATCATGTCGAGCACTTCCGGCGCGTAGCGGGGATAGCCGACCAGCGCCCAGGCCGGATATTCGACGTCGATGTAGCGCAGCGCCTGGACGCGCTCTTCCATCATCATCAGCCGCGCCATCACCGGCCCGTCCGAAATGTCGTCGAACCAGCCGTCGCTGTTGGCATAGGTCTCGATGCGCGGATGGCCGAAGCCTGAGAGGAACGAGCCGCTGTTCCCATGCCCGCCAAGCACCAGCAGCCGCCCGTCGTCGTCCGTGATCATCTCGCCCAGCGTGTCGATCGCGTTGGGCGCCATCCCGGTTGGCGGGAAGGTGACGGCATAGGCCAGGTTGGTATCGCGCCCGAAGCTTGCCTTGCGCCGCGAGGTGCTGTCGACCGTTTGCGGGCCCGCGTCGATGATCAGCTTCTGCCGTTCGACCGGATCGGTGATGCCGGCGTTGCGCAGCGGCGCGCCATCGGGATAGCCGGCCTCCCCTCGCAGCCCGTCGAAGGTGAACCAGGCCGCCTTCTTGTTGGCGAGCTGAACGCGCCACTGGATGTCGACAAGCTTTCCGCGATTGCCACCGCCCTCGACATGGTCGCCGATCTTGAGCGGGACGCCGTCAGGGTTGGCCTCGTTATAGACGAAGATTTGGAAGCGTGCCGCCTGACGCTTGATGCGGCCCTTATCGTCCTTGAAGTGCTTGATCGGCGCATCGCCCTTAGCGGCGTTGCCGTTGACGTCGCATTCGATCGGCATCTGCGCCGGCTTTTCCGGCGCGATGCAAAAGGCATCGGGGCTGTCACCGAGGCGGGCAATGCCGACAGCGGGATGAATGCGATAGATCGTTGGGTCGGCCATATTGATTTCCCCTTGGTGCCAGTGCCGGCCGTGGGTTAGTCGAGAAAATTGAGCGAGACCCCGTCGAGCCGCAACAGCTCGCGGTCTTCCTCGTAGGAAGCGCCGATCACCACCAGGCTGACGGTGAGGCTGGTGGCGCCGGCCGCGATCAAGCGTCTTGCCGCGCGCGTCACGTCGATGCGGTGGTTGCGCGGCGTGTTCATGCTGCGCTCGCGCAAATCGAACTTGCGGTTTTCCGTTGGCGGCACCTCGCAATGTCCGGGTCCGCCATAACATTCGCCATGGCCGAACACGGCGGCATAGCCCGCGTATCCAGGCAGGTTGAGTGGTGTCGTGGCATCGGCATCCGGCGTGTTGAGAAATACGCGAATGAAGCAGGAGCGCGGCAGTTGCGGCACGCGATGCAGCCGCACCTCGGCCGAGCGGAAGCCCTTGGTCGCTTCGGGCACCGCGATCGGCGCCGAGACAAAGCGCCCCACCGGGTTGGTCAGGCCGACCGGCATCAGGCATCCGCCGCGCACATATTCATAGCCGAAACGGCTCATTTCGAGCGTGTCGCGCACCGCATAGCTCCACGGCGTCAGCGCGGAATCGAGGTCCGCCGGCAGGCCGTCGGGATGCTCCTGCTGCCAACGCGACCAGAGCCGGTCGATGTTGGCATGCACTGGCCAGAAGATCGGATCGTAGGACGCCGTCAGGTTCGAGAACATGTCGCCGAACTGCGGCTCGGAATAGAGATCGTCACGCTGGTGGAATTTTCGGCCGGCAACACGCACCGCGCTGTTGCGATCGGCGGGAGCGTCGGTCTTGAACGCCGGGTTCATGCCACCGGTCCAGATATGCATGGTGTTGTGCGGGTTCTGGTCTAGGAAGCCGAAGCTGTCGACATAAAGGCTGCCGCCGCCGAAGTCGCGGAAGGTGCGCAGCGACAGGATCTCGTCAATGTCCTCCTGCGCCGGGTAATGGTAATGGATGACGGTGTTGATCGAACCGTTGCCGAACTGGCTGGAATAGCGCAGCGGATACCAGAGCGGATTGGCCTCGAGCAGCGCGTCGATCAGCCGTTTGCGGTTTTCGCCCGCCACATATTCCTTGCCGCAGGCTGTGCTCACCGCGTCGTAAACTTGGGTCGGATTGGCCCAGAACTGGCCGACCAGCGTGTCGATCTTGGCCGGAAAACCCTTATCGCGCAGGAAACGTGCCGAGTCTTCCGTCAGAAAGCCCTTGAAGGCATCGGGAAGGATTGCGCCGTTGGCCGGGTCTTCAGGCTTGTAGCGCGATGCGGGGAAATCCCACCACGGCATGGTCACGTCGGGGCAGAAATCCTGCAAGGCCTGCTCGAATTCATAGAGATACACGCGGTGCCACGGCAGGAATCGCTCCCAGCCATGCTGGCAGTGGTTCTGGTGGATCAGCGCCAGGTTGTTGTAGCTGCGCTTGTCGCCGACCCACTTGTTGAGCTTGTACAGCTCGCGAAATGCATGGCGCAGCCGCTCTTTCTGCGCGTCGTCGAGCACATCGACGTCCATGCGCTGTCGCAATTCTCCCTTGGCATAGCGCCATGCCGCGGGATCAGATGCCGGGCCGAAGATCGGGCCGGAAAGCCCCTTTACCTCGACGCGTGCCTCGGTGGCCACACTGACCTCGCCGGCAAGCGCGACTGATCCGATCAGCTCTCCGGGACAGCCTTCGTCGATCCAGGTCTCGATCCGGTCGATATCGTCATAAGCGATCGGCTTGCCGCCCCAGGGCAGGCGGGGGAGCTGCTTGCCGTCGAAGGGCGGCAGTCCGCGCAAGCCGCGGACCAGCGCTGAGCGCGCACCGCGCCCCTCGGCGTCGCTCTTGCCGCAACACGTTGTTGAAAGCGGCGCGATCAGCGGCATGCCCTGGAGCTCAAGCGTCAGGAAATCCGGCAGCGTCACCCCGGTCAGGCTGCCTGGTCCAGCTTTGCCGCCCGCAGCGGTGAGGATCGCCTCCACGTCGCTCCACGTAAACGCCGCATCGGGTTCGGACGCCTGCGCCTTACTTGTGGGCATCGTGGCCACCCATCGGCATCCCATGCATCTGCATGGCGTCGCCCTGCACGGCGTCACCCACCTCACCGGGCAGCACCACGGCAACGTTCTGCATCATGCCCTGATCCTCGTGGTCTAGGATATGGCAGTGGAGCACATACTCGCCGATATAGCGCTCGTAGCGGGTGCGCAGCGTGATCGTGTAGATGCCTGAAAAACCCGTGGGCAGGTTTTGCGGGATCAGGCTCTTGATCCACAGCGTGTCTTTCCACACGCCCTTGAGGCCCGGATATTGCGGGTCGGGTGTCCCGGCGATGTCGTCTATCGCTCCAGGCGCGCTGACGTCCTTGCCGAGGGGGTCGGTGATTGAGACGATCTGGAACGGATTGACGTGGATGTGGAACGGATGGCTGACGAAATGCGATTGCAGCGTCCACACCTGCGCCTTGCCGAGCGGCAGCTGGCGGTCGATGCGGGTCGGATCATAGGGTTTGGTGTCGGCGGTGTTGAGGGTGTTGCCAACCTCGAACTTTACGTCCGGCCCTGTTGTATCGATGAAGAAGGTCAGTTCCTGCGTGCCGTTGCCCTTGACCTCCTCGTCCGTGACGTCGGGGTGCGGTGTGAAGCTGGTGAACTTTATGCCAGCCTTGAGATCGGACACCACTGCCGCCTTGACGTCGGCGGGCATGTTGGTCTCGGCCAGTGCAACCAGTATGCTCTTAACATAGGACTCGACATTGTCGACCGGCTTGCCCGGCGCAACGTCGATCAGGCCGAGCAGTTGTGGGCTCACATCCAGCCCGTTGACCACGCCCGATTTGGGCGCCGAGGAATCGATCACGCAGTAGCGCCCGGCTTCCGGAAAGACGACCAGCGCGTCGAAGCGGTAGCCGGGCTGGAGCGTCGCCAGCTTGGTCATTTGCGCAGCCGCCATTGTCAGGCCATCGGCGGCGACCAGCGCATAAGGCACTGGCTCGGTGTCGCAGGTATCTTTGATGAAGGCGGCGGTGGTCTCGGCCCTGAGCAGGGTCTTCACCCCAGGCTTCAACTTGCCGTCGAGCACCTTGAAGAACTGCAGGCTGATCGTGTCGCGCACGCCGGCATGGATGATGCGCCAGCGCTCGATCTGACCCTGCGTCGCCTTCATAGGGTCGGTGGGGTTGAACACCTTGCCGTTGAGCGAGGTATAACGACCCGATGCCGGCCAGGTGCCCGGGCCGAACTGGTCGTAGCCTTCGATGCCGCCGACATCGCCGGGGTCGCAGAAATAGCGGCCGTTAATATCCTGCTTGATCGGGCCGAGGTCGCCTTGCTTCGCGGCCGGGCCGCGGCAGGCATACTGAATCTGCTGCATCACCAGCACCCGCTCCGGAACTGCCGAGGTCGGGATCAGCGTATCGATGTCGCCATGGGCGGTTGGCGTCGGCGGGCGACCGCCGCGAATGATCAACGCGCCGGCCATGCCGCTCGACACCTGCAACGCGGTCGAGCCGTGGCGGTGCGTGTGATACCAGAACGTGCCGGAGGGGTGGTCCGACGGGATATTGTACTCGTAGGTGAACTTGGTTTGCGGGTTGATTGACAACAGCACATTGTCGCTGTTGCCGGTCGGGCTTACCCACAGGCCATGGGTGTGCAGGTTGGTGCCGTTGAAGCAGTGCGGAATGTCGGGCATCTGGCCGCCCGTCATGCAGCCGGGGTCGCCGGGCTGCGGGCCTGCCGGCAGCTGGTTGTCGAGGATGATGCGCACCGTGTCGCCGGGAACGGCCTCGATGGTCGGCGAGACATAGGGCGCACCGGGATCGACACCCTTGCCCGTGTAGCCGCGCAGATGAACCTTGTCGTAGCCGCCCGTCGACGGGTTGTAGATCTGATTGTCGATATAGTTGATCTTGAGGTCGAGCAGCCGGTCGCCGCGCACCGGTGCCGTGTTGCCGGGCAGGGGCGCGGCCGGTGCTGCCTCCGTCAGGATAGGCTTGGCGATCGGCGCGCGTTCGTCCTGCAACAAGGGTGGATTGAGGATCTCGGCTGCCGCTGACGATGCCGCCATTGGTCCCAGGCCACTAACGAAAACACCCGCGAAGATTCGCGCGCGCACCATCGATCCAGCACGTGACATGGGGCCTCCCTCAAATTGGCTCTAGATTTCAATCCGCAAGCATAGTGACCCAGATCGTGAGAATTGTCCAGATGGATTGAATGTAAAAGGTGAAAGTTACTTAATGGCCATGTGCAGGGTTGCTTATACGGCTCATTAAGATTTTATTGCAATTTCATTTACTTGTAGAAGTTCAGCCGCGATCGGCGGCTCTGCAGCGCGGCACGATCACCAATTTCGTATCCAGCTGGCGTTTACGCCGATGTCCGCTTCGCAGGGCGTCTTCCCCCGAGCAAGCTCCTCGCCTACGTTTGGGCCGCGAAGAACAAGCACCAAACGGGCGCCACAGGTCTCGTGGCGGCTGGATTAGAAGTTCTTGCCCAGGTTGACCAGGAACCCGTTGTCGGTATCGCCATCGCTGCCGAACAGGCCGCGATATTCCAGCCGCACGTTGAAGTCCTGCACCGTCTGCACATTCACGCCGAGGCCGAGCATGAAGCGGTCCTTGCCGAGCCCGTCGATCGAGGTGTGATAGATCGGCCCGCCGAACATGTCGGCGTAGTTCATGGTGATCGCGCTCTCGCCCTGGAAGTCGTGCTGGTACTCTAGCCTCACCTGCGGTGAAACCACGCCGAAGTCAGCGGCGAACCTGTAGGCGAGCGTCAGGCCGAGATTGCCGGTGGTGGTACTGATGTCCTGCTCGCCATAGTGCAGGGCCGAGGAGGGATCGCCACTTTCGGCGAAGGCATCCAGCGTCGCCTTCGCCACGTCGAGACGCGCATAGGGCGAAATCTGCCATTCCTGGATCTCGAACTTCTTGCCGGCCGAAACCGAGGCGAACCATTGGCTACCATCGCGCTCGCCGTTGGCAAAGCCGCCGCCGGATGTCAGATAACGCTTCGAGTCGAACGACAGCCACTGATATCCGACCAGACCGTCGATGAAGTAGTCCTGGCCGGGATGATAGCTGGCATAGAGTCCCGCTGTGTAGGCCTTACCGGTGCTGCGGCTGCCATTGTCACCAATGTCGCTGACATCGCGGCCGTAACCCATGCCCAGACCGATCGCGAAAGCGCGGTTGAGGCGATAGTCGACGCCGGCGCTTAGGCCTGTGGTCTCGAACTTGTAGCCGTCGTCGCCGTCACGCTCACCGATATTGATCGAGCCTCCGGTCCAGATGGTTACCTTGCTATGGCCGAAGCTGCCGGAGCCGAAGCTTCCGGGCGTGCCCGACGTAGCGGTGTCGTCGAGAGACGATTTGAAGGGCCAGTTCGGGTCAGACGTCTGGCCGCGCTCACAGGATTCTCCCTTTGCTGCCCGCTCCTGGTCACTGCAGGTGTCGTCGAACGAGAGCACTATGCCTTGGACAAAGGCCAGGCTGTCGGTCGGTTCCTGGCCATCGTCGCTGTCATGAAGGCCTTCCAGACGCTGCTGGAAATTGCCGATCTGCGAGGTGGCGAAACGGCGTGTCGCGGCGGTCTCGGCGTTGAGAATGCCCATGACCTCGCTGTCCAGCGTCGGATCGGGACGCTCGACGACCTCGATGGTGATCGCTGTCACCGCCGACGTCGCATAGGCATTGCTCAAAGTGAAGGTCACTGTGGCCGTACCCTGGTATGTCGCTGTCGGGGTGAAGGTGAGTTGGAACCCGTTCAGCACGGTCGCTCCAGATGAAGGGGGAGGCACCGAAACAAGGCCCGCAGAGGTAAACGGCCCGCCAACCGCATCCTTGGCAAGGTCGACCACGACTGCCTTGCCCGACACTGTCGTGACGTGCTGCGCGACAGGGACGGGTACAGGCCTGACGTTGATCGTGACGGTGGCAGGCGCTGAGGTTCCGCCTGGTCCGGTCGCCGTGTACGTCAGTGTGTCCGACCCGTTAAAGGACGCTCCCGGGGTATAAATGATGTCAGTGCCGCTGACCGACGCGGTGCCGTGCGCTGGCGCGGTGGCGACCGAAATGGAAGCGATGGTGCCGGTATCGTTGTCCGTGACGTGGATGGTCACGGCTTGGCCCTCAAGCGTTTCGGCCGTCTCCGGGTTGGCAACCGGCGGGTTGTTGCCAATCACAAGCGTATAGTTTGCCGTGCCGGTGAAACCAAGATTGTCTGTCGCCGTAACGGTGATGTTGAACGGGCCGACAACCGTCGGTGTGCCAGAAAGCGTTCCCGTCGAAGAAAGTGTTATCCCGGCCGGCAGCGCGCCTGTCGTCACCGCAAAACTGTAAGGGCTGGTGCCCCCATTGGCTGTGAGTGCCTGGCTGTAAGCGACGTTATATTGACCGGCAGGGAGGCTGGCTGGTGCCAGCCCTATGGTCGGCACTGCAACCACCAACGTATAGGCCTGGGACCCACTTGCCGCCGTGCCCGCCGTGCTGTCGGTCGCCGTCACAGTGAAGTTGAAGGTGCCGGCAACAGTCGGCGTTCCGGCTATTGCTCCGCCCGCGATGGTTACGCCTGCCGGCAATCCGCCCGCGGTGAGCGCATAGGTGTAGGGGCCGTTGCCGCCGCTCGCCGCGAGCGGTCGGCTATAGGCGATTCCGGCCGTGCCGCCTGGGATGCTGGTGGGCGATATGGTCACGGCCGGCAGGTCGATCGTTAAGCTATAGGCATGGATCCCTGTCTGGCCGTGAGCATCGCTTGCCTGGACCGTGAGCGAGAAAGTGCCCGATTGGGTAGGCGTGCCCGAGAAGGTACCGGCCGAATTGAACGACATACCGGCCGGCAGCGCGCCGGACGTCAACGAGAAAGTATAGGGCGCCACACCTCCGGAGGCGGTCACCGTGGCGGAGTAGGGCGAAGCAGCCGTAGCATTACTCAGTATTGCAGGGCCGACAATGACGGTGGGCGGCCCGACCACCAATGCGTAGGACGCCGTGACTGCAAAAGGCGCTCCGGCGCCGGTGCTGCTGTCTTGTGCCTGGAGCGTGAAATTGTAGGTGCCGGGTGCCGTGGCCGTTCCGGAGAGCAGCCCAGCCGAATTGAACGAGACGCCTGGCGGAAGCGCGCCGGCGGTGATGCCGAAGCTGTACGGACCTGTGCCGCCCGAGGCCGAGAACTGCTGGCTGAACGGCGCACCATAGGGAACGGGAATAGATCCGGGTGCCGGCGCCATGACAAGCGTTGGGGCGCTGACGGTGAGTGTGAACGGCTGTGCAATCGCGAAGGGGCCATTTCCGGTGCTGCTGTCAGTGCCTGTGACATTGAGGCCGAAGCTGCCCGCTTCTGTCGGCGTCCCGGAAACGGTCACGCTGTTGGTCGTCGTCCCTGTGGCGGAAAGGCCCGCCGGCAAGCCACTTACCGACAGTGTGTACGGCGCAGCACCACCGGATGCGGTGAAGGTCTGTGAATACGTAACGCCGACTTGGGCGGCCAAAGCCCCGGATGCCGCGACCACGATCGTCGGATTGCTGATCGTGACGGTTACTGTCGCCGGTGCGGACATTCCGGCCGTATTCGTTGCCGTATAGGTGAACGAGTCTGGACCGGCGTATCCGGCAGTGGGGGTGTAGGTTATCGATGTGCCGCTGGCCATTGCCGCGCCGTGGGCAGGCGCTGTGGCGAGCGCAACCGATGTCGGCGTTCCGGCGGTGATGTTAAGCGTGATTGGATTGGCGCTGCTGTTATAGGCGACCGTGGCCGACACGGGATTGGCAACCGGCGGAATGTTGACGATCTGGATGCCGTAGGCGCGGGGCGCGCTTGAATAGGGGCCGGTTCCCGTGCTGCTGTCAGTCGCGGTTACAGAGAAGTTATAAATTCCCTCTGCGGTCGGCGTTCCCGAAAACGCACCCGCGCCGGACAGCGATATGCCTGGCGGAAGGGCGCCGGCCGTCACTGCATATGCGTAGGGCGCGGTGCCACCGGTCGCGGGATTGAGCGAGGCCGAATAGGCCGCGCCGACCGTGCCGTTGGCAAGTGTGGTCGTCGGTAGGCTGACGGTCGGCGCGGCAACAACCAGCGTATAGGCACGTGTGCCGCTGAATGGCCCGGGCACGGTGCTGCTATCGGCTGCCTGGACGGTGAAATTGAATGTGCCGCCGGCTGTTGGCGTGCCCGAAAGTGCGCCTGTTGTCGTGTTCAAACTCAGACCGGCCGGAAGCGATCCCGCGGTGACGGCGAATGTATAAGGGCCTGTTCCACCGCTGCCGGAAATGGTCGTGCTGTAGGTCGATCCGACCGCTGCGCCGCCAGGCAGAGTGGCCGGATTAACGACGATGGTCGGCGCGGCATTGATGACGACGGTTATGTCCTGGGGGACGAACCAGACGCCCCCGGTCGAGATCGTTGTGCTGTCCTGCGACTTGACCTTGAATGTGACGGTGCCCTGAACGCTCGGCGTTCCGGAGATCAGGCCGCTGGAAGACAAGCTCAATCCAGCCGGCGGGGGACCAATCTCGACGCTGTAAGTATAGGGCGCGGTGCCGCCGCTGGTGCTGAGTTGCTGGCTGTATGCAAAGCCTACGGAGCCTGCGGGCGGGTTGGTCGGCGAAACGGCCAGCGTGGGTCCAGGGACACTCAAACTGTAGCTTTTGTCAGTCGTCAAAGGCGTGCCGGCGGTGGAATCCACCACATGCACGGTGTAATTGTAAGGGCCCGAGCCCGTTGGCGTGCCGGAAATCCTGCCGTTTGTTGCAAGGCTGAGTCCCGGGGGCAAGCTGCCGCCCCCCGGCGTATAGGTATAGGGCCCCACGCCACCGCTGGAGGAAATTGTCTGGTCGTAGAAAACGCCGACTGCCGGTGTCGGCAGGCTTGCGGGGGTAACGGTGATGGGCGAGCTGGCAGGGGAGACAGTCACATTGACCGTGACGACGCCCGCAGAAGCATCTTCAAAGGTGAAACTGTCGGACAGGGCGCCGTCGCCATTGTTGACATAGGTCAGGAGCCCAGCAGACGCGTTGTTGATGGTGACGGTGCCGTGTGCGGGCTGCACCACTCGGTCCTGCGGGTTTGTTCCGAAAGCATCGCATGACGACGCGTCGATCTGATGGAAGCCGCCAGACGCCACCGTAAACGTAATGGGGAGGGGGCAGCCGTCGGATGGAGCGGCCTGTGCCAGGGATGGCGCCAAGGCAGCCATGCCAACAAATGCAAGCATGGCAACCCATAGCAGGAAGCTGCTGGCAAGCGCATCCGAACGCCCGGCGCAATACTTTGCAGTCCGATCCAATGCACGCCCCCAATGCCGCCAATCGGTACGTTTTAGTGCCGAGGCGCAAAATATCGACCCCATAAAATCTTTAAGCCGTCTTAGAATCCTAGCTTGGTCAGCTTCTTCGGATTCTAATGCAAAGTAAATCATATAGTCTTCACCATGTCTACCTCAGGTGAAAGACTCCCCTTGCAGAATCCGTGCTTTATGAGCAATGATGAATTCAAGAAACCAAGATGTCTAATATTAGGGAATGCTAATGGCAGAATTTTTTCTCGGCCAGATCATGATGACGGGATTCGGGTTCGCGCCAAAGGGCTTCGCCTTTTGCAACGGCTCGATAATCGGCATCGCTCAGAACCAGGCGCTGTTTTCGCTGCTCGGCACCACCTACGGCGGCAACGGCACCACGACCTTCGGCCTGCCCAATCTGCAGTGCCGCACCCCGGTCGGATTTGGCCCATCCGCCGATCCGAACTGGAACCCGACGGCCTATCAGTGGGGTGAAACGGGCGGGGTTGAAAACGTCACGCTGCTGTCTCAGCAACTGCCGGCCCATAACCATGTGGGTAATGCGACCACGGCAGCGGGTGCGGCGCGCAATCCCAGCGGCGCGCTCTATGGCGCCACCACAAACGCCATCTATGCCGCACCGAATGGCCGCGCGGTTCCCTTGTCGGCTCCCACCGTCACCTATGTCGGCGGCAACCAGTCGCACCCGAACATTCAGCCTTACGAGACCATCAACTACAACATCGCGATGAGCGGGATTTTTCCGTCACGCAGTTGACGCCGCCAGCACACAATTGCCCGCCAAATCACTGCCCTGAGGAGGTCCATCGATGAGCACGCCCTTTGTCGGAGAAATCCGCATGTTCGGTTTTTCGCGCGTGCCGAACGGTTGGTTCGCCTGCGACGGAGGGGTGTATCCCATCTCGGAATATGACGTGTTGTTTACACTGATCGGCACCACCTATGGCGGCGATGGCCAGTCCACGTTCGCCGTGCCCAATCTTTCCGGTCGTGTGCCCATCCATCAGGGCACAGGGTCTGGCCTATCGAGCTATGTCCTGGGCCAGGCGGCCGGCAACGAGGACGTCACCCTGCTCCCTCAGCAGATGCCGCAGCACAATCATTCGATGACCGCGACCACGTCGAGCGCCGATGGCAAATCGGTCAACACGGCGGCCGAACTTGGTGCCATCTCAAACGACACCATGTATGTGACCGATATTGCCGGCGCTACGCCTTATGTCACCGCCCCTCAATCGACGCAGACTATCGGCGGGAACACGGCTCACGACAACACGATGCCGACGCTGACAGTGCAGTTCTGCATTGCATGGGCGGGAATTTACCCATCGCAGGGCTGAGCCCGCGCACGGGATTGTTTATAGAAACCGGTTCGCCATCCAGATCGCAAGGACATTCCAATGACTGAGCCCTTCCTCGGTGAGATACAGGTTTTCGGGTTCAGCTTCGCTCCGCGCGGGTGGGCTTCCTGCAATGGCGCCGTTGTTCCGATCCAGCAAAATTCGGCGCTGTTCTCTTTGCTTGGCACCAACTACGGCGGCAATGGCACAACCACCTTTCAACTGCCCAACTTCACCAACCGCGCCGGCTGCAACCAGGGCAGGGGCCCCGGGCTTTCAAGCCGCACCATCGGCGAGACGTTTGGCGCAACCAGCGAGACGCTGACGGTTGCACAAATGCCGGCGCACGCGCATCAGTTCACCATATACAACCAGCCGGATCTGGCCAAGAAAACGGGTTCGCCCTCTGCCGGCAATTCATTGGCCCCGCCCGGAAGCACCAGTCCTTTTGTGGCCAATGCGCAGGCGAACGCGCAATTCCTGTCCACCATGCTCGGCGCTACCGGGAACAGTCAGCCGCACGAGAATCGCCAGCCTTACCTCGCGGTGAATTACAGTATAGCGATGTCGGGGGTCTTTCCGTCCTTCGGTTGATGGCCTCCAGCAAAGCAGAAGCGTTGCCGACGTTTCCTGCCGGCGAAAGCTCCCGGCTGAGCTTTCCACGTGGCGCGTCCCGCAGGGCGACGCTCGCGGACATTCCATTTCTGCGCCGGCTCTACTGGTCATTCCGCATGGAGGAAATGGAACCCGTGCCTTGGCTGCAGGAGATGAAGCGGGCTTTCATCGACGGGCAATTCGCCCTCCAGCACCGCCACTATGTCAGCGTGTTTTCAAACGCCGATTTCCTGATCCTTCAGGACAAGGGCAAGCCGATCGGACGGCTCTATGTCGATACCAGCGCCGAGCGTTGGCATATCATCGACATCGGTTTTTTGCCGGAATGGCGCAAGCGTGGCCGAGGGATCGCCCTGCTGAAGGCAATGCAACGCCAGGCGCAAACCTCCGGGGCATCGGGGGTATTCCTGCATGTCGAGCGACGCAACATCCGCGCACAGGCTCTCTACCGCCGCCTTCAGTTTCAGGAAGTCGATGCTACCGATACCCATATCGGAATGGAGTGGTCTACGGCCTGACCGGCCTTGCTTGTCCGGTCGACCGGATGCACTGTCAATTGAAGATTGCCTGATAGACAATGCCTTCCTTGTCCCTGGCGACAGGGACAAGGAACATTTCGAGGCTGCCCAACGTCGCATTCTTCAGCTTGTAGAGCTTTTGCGGTAGGACGATCGGTGAGCCGCTTCGAAACATCAGGGAAAAGGGCGATCGCCGAATTCCGGGAAATCCGCTTTCCGGCAGCGGCCGCGCCTCTGACAGCGTCATGGGCAGCGAACTCTCCCCCATGTCGAGGTCGAACGCGCTGCCGACGCAAACGGCGAAATGCTCCAGCGTCACAAGTCCCATGAGCTCTCCGATTTCCCGCACTTTGTGCCTCTCAGGCAACCATCCCATGGTCGGGTCGTGGACGGCACGCCGATCGGCTCGATTGATACCGTGTTCTGGCACGGCATGAAAGTTCTTGCGAGCCCTTCCTTCCGGCAAGATGTGGCTTCTCGATCCAAGCATTGTTGGTCGACTGTAGTGTCACTGTGGGAGGTGCGTCCTCAGTCTTTGGAATATTCGCCAGGGCGGATCCTCAAACAGTAGACTGACAGCATAGAACTCCCCCAGTTGAATTCATGGGGATAGTTGTTGCCGCTGGTCGTCGCATGATAGCCGGCAGGGGCCGATTTGGCGGTTCCGGGTCTGTATTGCCATACTGCGAAATCAATGCGATCGCATCGGGATTGTTGCCGTTTGCATCCCGCGGGCCACCGATGATGGCGAACAGGCAAAGAGCGCCCGAGTTCGCGTGGACGGGACTGACCTCATGCGATGCCGGCTATATTAGCTTCGCCTCGTCGAAGGCCGGCCACACCAGCCCGATCATTGCTGTGGTGCATCAGGTGCTGGGGCTGCTGCCCGAGCTGTCGGTCGCGGAAAACATCGGCATCGTGCATGCAAGGTCGGGCTGGTCGCAAATCAGCCGTCGGCGCATGCGCGAAATCGCCCTTGGTGCGCTCCGGCTGACCGATGCGATCGGCGAAGAGATCATCGATTTGCCGGCACGCAAACTGTCCCTCCACGAGGGCCAGATCGTCGAGCTCGCTCGTGCACTTTCAACTGGAGCGGAAGTGCTGCTTCTTGACGAGCCGACGGCCAACCCAACCGCCGGCGAGACGGCCAACCTTTTCTCGGTGCTGAAGCGGTTAGTGCAGGAGGAAGGCATCGGCATGCGCTCAACTGGCCGTTCTCGCCAGAGGAAACGTTTGCCAGGTTGATCTCGGGTGACTCTCAAGCTTGCGCCGGCCGGCTAAACGCGACGGCATGAACACCGCGACCGTCAGCTATAAGCGTGATCGTTTCCGCCGCAGACGATCACTTAGGACGACAGTGTCGGGTTTACGACGATGTCGGAGATCGGACACAGATGGGGCGGCTCACCACCACATTGTAATTGAAAGCTTTATTCCTTTGGCACGGTTGGTGCGGCGAACGATTCGCAAACATGCAGGCCACCCAAAAGAGAGGTGGGCGTCATCCGGATTCTTGCGTTAACGGTCCACTCGGAGTGGCAGCCGACGGGCGCGGGCGGATGCCGGCCGTCCCGATTGTATCGATTCCGGTCTGCAGAAAACAGGAAGCGGATTAGAGGGACAACCAGCATGAACTCGAATTTGAAACGGTTGGCCAAGGCAACTGCCATCGCCTTGCTCTGGACGGTCAGCGCTGCGTGGGCGCACGAAGGTATGTGGATGCCGGGCCAGACTGCGGAAGTGGGCGCGGCCATGCGCGCGGATGGGCTCCGGATCGACCCCGCACAGCTGGGCCGTCTGGACGTTGGCCCGCTCAACGCGATCGTATCACTTGGCGGATGTTCTGCCTCCTTCGTCAGTCCACAAGGGCTAGTCGCAACCAATCACCACTGTGTGTTCGGATCCATCCAATACCACAGCAAGGAGGGTCAGGACTATCTCACAAACGGCTTTCTGGCGAAGAGCGTGGACGAAGAATTGCCTGCGGCGCCTGGCAGCCGCATCTATGTGATCGAGCATATGCGGGATGTGACCGCCGACATGCTCAACGGCGTCTCGGACAAGCTGAACGGCTTTGCCCGCTATGAGCGGCTCGACACAAACCGCAAAACGCTGATCGCCGCATGTGAAGAACAGCCCAATCGCCGCTGCGAGGTATGGGCCTATTATGGCGGCGCCTCCTACTATCTGGAGCAGAAACTCGAAATTCAAGACGTGCGCCTTGTCTATGCGCCCGCGCTTGGCATCGGTAACTTCGGGGGCGAGACGGACAATTGGATGTGGCCGCGTCACACAGGCGACTTCGGCTTTTATCGCGCCTATGTCGCTCCTGATGGTTCCGCCCGTCCATATGCGCGCGACAATGTTCCTTACCGGCCGAAGATCTGGCTGCCCATAGCCCGTGACGGGGTCAAGGAAGGCGATTTCGTCATGGTCGCCGGCTTTCCGGGGTCCACCAATCGGTTGCGCACCGCCGACGAAGTCCGGTTCAATTTCGCGCACTACGAACCGCTGCTGCAGCGTTTGCTGTCGGACTATGCCGCCCAGATCAGGCAAGCCACGACAGGCAATCGCGAGGCGCAGATCCGCTACGCCTCCATCCTGCAAGGCGCGGAAAACTACGAGAAAAAGCTGGCGGGCGATCTCGCCGGGGCCGATGCAATTGGGCTCGAGGCGCGCAAGGCCGCCGAGGAGAAAGCTTATCGCGACTGGGTCGCTGACGATCCTGCCCGGCAGGCGCGCTATGGAGCAGCAATCCGCGAACTGGACGCCATAGTGGCCGAGAATAGCCGGGCCTCACTTGAGGAGCTGCGGCAGGCGCTGCTGGACCGCGCGCAAATCCTCTCATCCGCGCGCGGTCTCTATCGCTGGGCCAAGGAGCGCGAGAAGTCTGACGAAGACCGTGAAAGCGGATTTCAGGATCGCGACCGTAACCAGACCGTGGATCAACTGATGCAGATCGAACGCCGTTATCTGCCCGACATCGATCGCAACCTCTTCGAGGCCGCGCTCGATGAATATCGCCGGCTGAACGAAAAGGACCGCGATACTGCGTTCGAGACCGCTTTGGACCAAATCGGCCTTGACCGACTTTATGCAGACACCAAACTCGCTGACACGGCCACGCGGCTCGGCTGGCTCGACAAGCCCGCGGCTGCTTTCGAGCTGTCGGACGATCCTTTCATCAAGCTGGCGGTCGCACTATACCCCGGCGATATAGCTACGGAGCGCGCGGCCAAGGACCGCGCCGGCCGCACGCAGGCAGCCCGGGCGACTTATATGCAGGGCCTGCGTGCCTATCGGCAGTCGATCGGCCGGTCCGTGTATCCCGACGCCAATGGATCGCTGCGCATCACCTGGGGTAAGGTGACAGGACGCACGCGCGACGGGCAGATCTGGACGCCCTTCACCACGGCCGAGGGACTTCTAGCGAAGCACACTGGCAAAGGTGAGTTCGATGCGCCGGATGCCGTAGTTGCCGCGATTCGGGCCAAGGACTATGGCCCATATGTCGCGCCAATGCTGGGCACGTTGCCGGTCGACTTCATGTCCACCGTCGACATCACCAACGGCAACAGCGGCTCGGCGACGCTGAACGGGCGTGGCGAGTTCGTGGGTCTCGCTTTCGACGGCACACTCGAGGGCGTGATCTCGGACTGGGCTCCCGACGCGGACCGCGACCGCGCCATCCATGTCGACAGTCGCTTCATGCTGTGGACCATGGACAAGATTGACGCGGCGGGCCGGCTGCTCAAGGAAATGGGAGTGCGGCCGTCATCGCGCTCCTGTGCGGATAGAAAACGTTGATAAATGTCAGGGTCTTGTTGCAATGGCCGAATGGGAGGCGCAGAGAGGTCTGGCACGAGGCCAATCACGCGGCAAGGCGAGGCTCGGCTGTTGCTTACGCATCATTGACGCTTGCGTGGTGCTGCCGGACGATGTTCCGCCTCAGCAGTTCACGCCGTCAAAACTTTGGCAACTCGTTTCCGACCTCGATGCGTCTATCCGAGTGTACCCGTTGCGCCGCTCCGCGTTTGAGGCCAAGAGGGACGATATAGACAGCCTGAGCCACGACATTGCACGTGATGGATACCGGCCTGCGCGAACGGCTGAGCACGGCGAATGTGATGCAGACCGAAACTGACGGGGCGATAGCCGAGATGGTCGCTCGCAAGCTGGTCGTGCGGCTGGATGCGCGGCTGATTGGGCTCCCGCTTCATATATGCCAATGCCCGCGCCGACCGCGTTTCCAGGAGGCTATTTCGACCGACGTGTCACGCCCGTGAGTTCCGCCACGTACATGAGGACAACCGCGATTTGCATATTCGCAGGGCGAAAGCCCCGTTCCTGTCTGAACTGCTTGGTCAGATAAAATACTGAACACTATGGCAACGAGCGCAGAGAGCCATATGCTCGTCGTGGTCTTGAGCATTCGAACCAAGCGATGCAACTCACATCGCGGTTAACGTGGAGTCTGCTTGTTGCGCTCGCACTTTGTGTAGCTGGCGCGATGGCTTGGGGGTTTGTTGGCGGGCTCGCCTTCCATACCAAAGGGTCAAGGTATTTCGGCGATGCATTCCTCGAGACGCGCCAGGCTGAACTTCGCATTGCGAAATTCATGTCCGGCTTCGAAACGCCGACGGCGCCCATTGGTGCGGTCACTATGAGGTCGCGCTTCAGTTCGGCAATGCGCCGCGGACCCTGTCGACCCTCGTCCTGATGCAACGCCTTGGTCCACCCACACCCGCGCATCGGTCTTCCTGGCACACCAAAAGCCATGAGGGGGTAGCCACCGAGATTCCAATTCCGGCAAGCCGAAACGCTCTAATTTAACATCGGCGCCGCTTGGGAAGAAGCGCTGGGCCTCCGGACCTGACGTGGCGTCGGCCCATGAGCGGCAGCGCCAAAGCGCAGTCACAGGCCCCTCAAGCGCCGGGCAGCGCGCCCTTCGCCGACATCGCGTAGAAATCAGCAGGATGGCCAGCCCCACGCCGCACGCGGTCAGGATAAGGCTCGCCGTGAAGATGCAGTTGGCGCGTTCGTAGGTGTGTCCGCGCAGCGAACTCATGTCGAGCTGAAACGCGATGCCGAAGAGGATCGGCACAACGGTGAACAGATCGTAGAATCGCCATGGCCTGGGTTAGCAGCCCAATGCGTGACGAAGCCGGGCGAAAAGGCAAGCAAGATCCCCCCGACGGTGATTGTACCGTTGCGAAAAATCGTCTCGATCCCTTCGGATGGTTGTCGTTCAAGTGCTCTCCCCTCCATCAGCCGTAGCAGGCGCGGTCGACATTAAGCTCTCAGATCCCTGTACATCGCCGCCAATTGGTCAAGGGCCGAGCACCGAAGCCATACGGCACCGTCTCAGGTTGCGCTGCCCCTCCTTTGCGGCTGGTGGCGCAGAAGCAAAGCGCGCGTTTGATGTCATGGATGGCCCTGAAAATCGGCGTCGCCGCGATCGAGGCGGCGCGGCACGGTTGATGCTCCATCGCGTCTTGTAGCCAGATCGCTGCCGGAGCGTGTTCGCGTTGCCACCTAACTGCGACGTAGAACGCTCTCCGACGCTCGAGGGCGGACAACCCCGATTTGGCGCCGCCTGTGGCGAGCAGTTCGAAGTTCCATTCAATCGAAACCAAAGAGGAGACGACAGTGGCGAAGGCGAAAGGTTCGGCGAAGAACGCCAAAGCGGAGGGAAGCAAATCGGTTTCCGTTTGGGAGGACGATCCCGGAACGGGGATACTGGTTAGCCGACCCATTCCAGACCTTTCCAAGAAGCCTCTTGCTTTTGGGTTTCCCGAGCCTGCTCCAAAGCCGGGCGTATACCCTCCCGGAGCGGCCGATTTCAGGTATTGGACCGCAGCGGAAGCGTTGCGACGGGGCGCGGACTTCTGGTCGGTGCGCGTTCCGCTGACGAAGTGGCAGGTCGGCGCGACCCTAAAGGTCATCCTCGACGAAGGAGACGATCTCAATGCCTACTACGATCGCGAGGCCCTTAACTTCTTCCACAGCCCCTCTCGAACAGGTACCGTTTATTCGGGAGAGAGCCCCGATGTAGTTTGCCACGAGATGGGACACGCGGTACTGGATTCCTTCAAGCCGGAGTTGTGGGACGTAGGCAGCCAGGAAGTCGCGGCATTCCATGAATCGTTCGCCGACATCAGCGCGATCTTGTCGGCCATCCAGCTACCGTCGCTTCGCATCAGCATACTGCATGATACCGGCGGCCGCCTTTACAGGAATTCGCGGCTTTCTCGCCTCGCCGAACAGATCGGCGCTGCCATCCGCGCGCAGCATCCGGACGCTGTAGATGCGGACTGCCTGCGGAATGCGGTGAATTCCTTTGCGTACCAAGACCCGAGCACGCTCCCCAATTCGGCCCCGGCAGCACAGCTTTCCTCGGAGCCACACTCGTTTTCGCGCGTTTTTACAGGCGCGTTCTTCGAGTCGCTCGGCACGGCCCTTTCCGCCAAGGCGCAAGATCCCACGATGCCGACGGAGGCTGAATTGCTCTCAGTCGCAAGCGATCTGGCCGGCATTCTCATAAGCGCGATCAAAGCTTCGCCGGTGGTGTCCAACTGGTACGCCCAAGTGGCCGCGAATATGGTGATCGCAGCTGGCCCGGTGGATGCTAGATATCCGCCGATCATCAAAGCAATCTACGTGCGTCGTCTGATCCTCTCTCTGCACTCCGCAGCGAGCATTGCCTCTGTCCCAACCGCGCGAGCTGCTGGCCCTGCCGCTGCTGCCGCACAGGAAGACCTGGCCGAGACAGCGTTGCCGGCAGTTGACTACGGGATCAACGGGGTGCTCTTCGTCAGGACGCCATCACAGAGAGACCATTTTGTCGCATTAAGCGCCGCCGGTGACTTGTCGCCGGTACAACCTCTCAGCGCAGCGACCGCGGCTCAGATGTTCGTCGACGATCTGTTTAGCCGAGGTCGTGTGGACTATGACGATGTGGTCTTGCCTGAGGCTCGGCTGGATCACGGACGTAAGCTAAAGTCACATCGGCTGGTAACGACCCCCGGCGGCGCGCGCTTGGATAGGCTGCTATTCGATTGCGATTGTGGATGCCTATGATAAGCTAGACAATATGATCGTGCGAAATCATAGAGAGAGCGAAGGTGCCGTCTAAAAGGAAGGCCGATCTTATAGTCCCGAACGACTCCGAGAAAGCAGCGTTCGTGCGAGGTATGATCGAACGGGGCGAAGCCGTACAGGCCAATCCCGACGGTTCTTTGCCTCCAGGGGCCACCCATCTTATTGTCGGGAAGACAGAGAATGGACTGCCGATCGTCAAGCGTGCCAGATTCAGCGCGTTTTAGTGCCCGAAAACTGATGCTCGGTTCCGAAGTCATAGGTCCGCCTAGCGCGTCAGCTTGGTCGTTCGGCATACCCTATCCGTGCGGCAAAAGCGGACATGAGCGAGCAGGCTAGGCGGCACGTTTTGCTCCACAATCGCCGTCGTGCCAGTTGCAAGGACAGGGCAGCGATCGAGCCTGATTGCGCGGCGAGCATTTCCATTATGGTCCGTCGTATACCAAAGAAAGGTTTCGACGGGCGTGATGAATTTATTCGCCGCGCTCTTCACATGCCGCGCGTTCTTCAGTTGAGGCCGACGCCGCTGCCAGAAAGCTGTCTCCCATCGCGCGGCGGCGGCGTAGTGGGCAGCAAGCGCGGGCGTGTAGTCGGCAAGGCCTTGCGCGGCGATCATCCCATAGCGCGCGCGGGCGAGGTCATCGCGTCCGTCGGCCATGTCCGACGCGGCATAGGCGGCGAGGATGCCCGAGCGCAGCGCATGCATGATGCCGCGCGACGACAACGGGTGGCGGCGAGCAGGCAGTCGCCCGCCGCCACCCAGCGCTCACCCGTGGCCGGATCGATCGTGGCCGTTCCTGCCGATCTGATCGACGCCGAGGTTTCGCGTGCGCCTGGGGGTAGGAGCGGGGCGATTAATTGCGTCGCCGCCAGTGCGCCGTACCAGGATTGCGGATCGCGCAGTTCGCTGCCCAGTGGGATCGGTCAGGCACGCCACCATCCGGCGTCCGCCAGGCAAGTCGGCGCTGTACCACCAGCCCTCGGGCCGGGCCTCGATGACCATGCGGCAAGCGCCCGGCGCGCGGTCGAAGAAGCGGGTGTATGCGGCGAGGTGGCCGTGCACACGAAGCTTCGCGCCGAAGGATCGCGCCAGCCGCCAGCTGCGGCCGGTCGCCCAGATCACGGCGCCGGCGACAATGTCCCCGTCGGCGAGGTTGAGCCGCCGGCCTTGGCCCTCACGCTCCGCCGAACGCACCTCACACCCAACTCGCACCTGCGCGCCTGCCGCCGCTGCCGCCTGCACCAGAAGCCGATCGGTCGAGTTGCCAGCCGGCGCCCTGGGCGGAGATATGCTGTGCCGCTCGTCCTGCGCCTCGCCGGCCCATGCCGAAAGGACCGCGCGGCTCGCCAAAAAAGCTCTCTCGAGGAAGGGTGTTCAAACGCCGAGCTGGCGCAGCAGCCCACGCGCCACCGCCGGCAACACCTCCCCGGTTTTATCAGGTGGTGCCGGCCTGCCTCGAACAGGACGACGCGCCGGTCAGGCGCGTGCCGACGCAACGTCAACGCCGCCGCCGCACCCGCCGGCCCGCCACCAATGACGACGAAATCAGCCTGCTCGCACGGCATAGAAGGATGCCATCACCCCTCCCGGGTTGGTGCTGCCGCCGTCGCCCCGAATGCGGGATCGTGCGCACCACCGATCCGACGATCGCCGGCACTTCCAGCAGGTCGGTGCTGTCGGCCAGACGGGCACCAGCCAGCCGATATAGTCGTACATCCACTCTTCGCCGCCGACCACGCCCTTGCCCTGAAAGCGCACCTGCATCGGCAAGCCGTAACCGAAGCTGCCGCGCAGATCGAGCGACCATCCCGGCCCGCCGATCGTGCCTGAAAGCTCGATTGCGGATTGCTCGACGATGGCCAGCGTGCCTTCGCCGAATAGCAAATCGTTGGCCGCCTTGCTGATATCGGGATCGTTTAGGAAGCTGCGATAGGCCCAGTTGCCGACAAAGGGATTGCTCATCGTCATTCTCCCGAATCTTCGACGCAGATGTATTTGCTTCCGGGCGAGGGCTGATCGAGCCGGCCCGCCGGATTGCAGACGACGGAGCCGAGCTTCGACCATTCGGTCACCATCTTGATGTCGCCGGCAAGCGTCTGCGGAATGCCGCGCGCCCAGTTGCGGAACTGGAAGTCCTTGCCGACGGTATAATAGGCCTGCATCGGCCGATGCGCAGGCCACCACAAAGTCTCCCACACGCGCCGCTCGCGCTCCATCAGCGTGTTGCCGACGCTGTCGGGATAAAGGACGTTCCATTCCTCGTATGTGACGTCGATCGTCTGGGTGGAGCATTCGTTGAAATCAGCCTGCCATGGCAGCCCGCTGAGCTTGGTCAGATCACCGGGCTGCAATCCGACATCGAGATCGCTGCCGAGCGACAGCGGGTCGGGGGCATAGGCGATATGGCCGTCCTCGCTGACGCCCGCTCCCCACCGATTGGCATTCTCCTGCGCGGCGGTGAGCGCGAAGCTGTACCATTCGGGGTCGGCCTTGATGCGATAGGGTTCGCGCCAGATCGCTGGGTTGCGAATGATCCACGTCACCTCGCCACCCGGGCAGAAGGCACCGCTGAGTCCGTTCGAGAGCACGCCCTGGTCCAGACCGAGGCAACCCGGCACGTTCCAGTCCTTGTAGGGCTGCCACGGGTCGATGGCCGGCGCGAAGCCTGCATCCACCTCGTCGATGAAGATGCCCGCCGCCCATTGCTTGAGCAGGAAGAGCTGCGTGCCGATCAGACGCAGGAACTTGCTTACCGTCTTGTTGGTGATCGGATTGTCGCCGGCAAGCAGCGGCATCAGCGGCAGCTGATACGTCCGAGTCGCTGGATTGGCGTCGAGCTGAACGCCAGCCGGCGCATCGCTGCCGCAATCGGCTCGTCCGGATCAGTGGTGCGATCCGGCTGGGCCGGCTCCTGCCTCGAAGACGACCGGGCAAGCGCGAGCATTCGCTTCTTGGGCGGTGCGGCGGCAGCGGCGATGCCTTCGATAACGTCCGTGACCGCTGTATGGAACGCGTTGCGCGCTGCCGCATAGGCGGTGTCCGCCGCTGTGTCGTTCTCGCTGAAAACCTGTTTCCAGCGCACAATATAGGCCTGCGGGAGTTTCATCATCCTGGGGCGGGCATACAGCCGCGCTAAACGCCGCTGCTGCCCGCCTGAGCGCGGCGGCGGCATCGCCAACCACGGCATCTCTACCGCGCCCGGCGCCTGCGTTGCATCGAGCAGCATCAGGCTAGGTTCCACTGCCGCCTCGAGCAACCGTCCGCCGACATGATCCTTGGCGCGAAGTTCCTTCTGCGCCAGCGCACGTGGTGCGATGCGCGGCAGGATGCAGAGGCGATAGGCATCGAACGCCCCCCGGCTGGACTGGTTGTGCGGAAAGTTCGACTGCTGGAGGATGTTGGCGAAGTAGGAGAATTCATCGGCACGGAAAATGATCGGCCAGATGTCGCGCCAGAACCATGGACGATAGGCTGGGCTCTATTCCACCGGTCCAGCTTTCCAGTGAAGCAGGGCTGCGGTCTCGGTCGGATCGATCTTTCGCGGCGCGTCAAACGTGCCTGATGTGCCAAACATGTCGGTGCGATAGGCGAATTCGCGGATCGACATGTCCTCGACCACATCTTCCAGCGTGATCATGTCGAGCACTTCCGGCGCGTAGCGGGGATATCCGTGCTGCGCAGATCTGTGCTCCGGCCACTCAAATGCACCCTGACCGGATCTACCCGATCCGTTCGATCAAGGACAATTTGTCCGATACCTAACAATTTTGTCTCCTCGGAATTTTAGGTGCATTCATCAAGCACACTCCGACCTCCTATCAAAAACCCCAGCAAAAAAGGCATATAGCGATTCGCTGGGCGAGATTGGCGGCTACATCCTCAACATGGTGCGCCCGTTGCGGGTCATCTGCCGCAAGCCTTTGAGGGTTGCGATCAACCAAAGGAGATTGACCTATGCCGAAGGAAAAAAAACCAGGATATCTACATCAACCAGACGTTCTGCGGAGCTTGGCTGCTCAGCTTCGTGATGAGGCTTCGCGAGCCGAGGCGCGGGCGCAGCGGCTGACAGACGGGGTTGAAGCAGCCGCCTGTCTTCCCGGCTGCTGGAACGTCCTGTCTACCTGCATTCAGGTCCAGCCTCTTTAAGTGGTGCACTGGCCGGCATTGTCGTCGGCCAGCTACTTTCTTGCTTTCTTAAAAGCGCAGCTGTGCTTTGAAATCCGGATATCCGACCATGGGCCATATCGAATTGCTGCCCCAACTCAAAAAGTCGGTACGACTCAAGCCAATGCATGGCTATGCCTTGGTTCATGCTCGCCATCCATCACAGATTCGCATGGTCGATCCCTCTCACGCGTTCTTTCTGTCGCTGTGCGACAGAACACTCCTCACCTCCGAAATCGCCTATATCTATGGGCAGACATTTGGGCTTACGAATGTTGAAGCAAAGTCCCAAGTAGATCAGCTGCTTAGACTTTATCGGCAGTTTCTCACGTTCGAAGCCAAACCAAATCCAACCGAGCGATTTAGTCCACAGAAATTCCTCTACCCGGCCGATACCCCCGCCATAGAACGCGCCACCTTCGGAAAGTGGCCCGTTCCTGCGGGAATCAGTTTCACTCTCACTTTCAACTGCAATTTCAGCTGTTCGTATTGTTACCAGTATCGCCACCAGAGGAGCGACAGACGCTGGACCCTGAGCAAGTGCCTCGAACTGCTGCACGAGGCGGCGGATTGGGGAGTCGTATTTGTCGGGCTTACAGGTGGTGAGCCAACGCTTTTCGACGGCTGGCTTGAGGTAGTGGAGCGCACCCTCTCGCTGGGCATGCTTCCGGCCATGACCAGCAACGGCACGGTGATCGGAACTTGTCCGGACATTGCCCTTCGGTTGGCAGCTGCGGGCATGGAAGAAATGACGATCAGCCTAGACGTGCCTTCACCGCAGTTACACGATCAGGTTACGCGGTCTCGCGGGCACTTTCCAAAGGTGATCGACGCGATTCGGTTTTTGCGGGCGGCGGGGATTCGGGTGGTGGTCAAGAGTGTGGTGACACCAATGACCCAGAACACAGTAGAAGAGACTATAGATCTTCTGGTGGATTTGGGTGTCGCGGAAGTCGGCATCTCCTACATGGAGAGTGGGGCCATCAAGTCTCCTGCCAATCGCGCTCGCAAGGTGACCTCCAAGGACCTGGCCCGGATAAGAAATCGGATCGAGCGAAAGCGAGAGCAGTATGCACAAGTCTGCACTGTGCATACGCCGAAGGATGCAAAGGGAAAGTGGAACGACAGCGAGTGGTATCCCTGCGGTGGCATCAATATGGGGATGTCGATATTTCCGAGCGGTGACGTCTCAGTTTGTGACAAGATGCATGGGGTGAAGGCCTTTACCTACGGTAACGTGTTCAGCGCGGGACTCAAAGCAATCTGGGACAGTGAAGCGTTTGCTGTCCTTCGTGCGCGGACCGCGAACCCGAAGGTCGTTGATCCGGACTGCGCCCGCTGCAGCAAGTTGCACCTCTGTCGGACATCCTGCTTTGTTGATTCATTCAACGCCACGGGCAGCTACTTCTGCAAGGCCCCATCTTGCGGTGGTCCTTTCTTCGACTAGGTCGCAAACTCATAAGCTGGATTTCCGTTTTGTGACGGGTTCTGATTCAAGGCTTCCTTTGGAGGCTTGAATGCGTCGATACGAATTGAGCGACTTCGAGTGGGGTGTGATCCAGCCGCATCTGCCCAACAATGCTCGTGGCGTAGCGCGGATTGATGACAGGGACATTGCGGTGGCGGAAGCCGCCAATGCGCAGGCCATGTTGTCGGACAGCGAGGCCCTAATCGCCCGCCTGGAACTGGCGAAAAGCTGAGGCCCGAACTGCGCGGCCAGAATCCGAGCGTACGGCGCGACTGATCGACCAGATGGAATTGCAGCTCGAAGAGCTGGTCGTGGCTGCCACGGAAGAGTTGCCGCGCAGGCTGCTGCTGCCAGACCCCGAGCGTGCGTTCGTTCACGCGCAAACGGCCGGTACGAAAGCGCTGGCCGGAGGACATCGAGCGAGAGCGTGTTATCATTGATCCTGCGACCACCTGTGCATGCTACGGGGCTCGCGCCTGTCGAAACTGGGCGAGGACGTTACCAAGACACTGGAAGAGATCCCGCGCCGGTTCAAAGTGATCGAGACGGTACCGACGCCCGTGACTGCGAGGCGATCAGCCAGCCGCCGGCACCGTCCATGCCACGCCCACGCGGCTTCATCGGCCCTTATCTGCTGGCGACGATCCTCTTCGGCAAATTGGGAATGCACAAGCCGCTCAACCGACAAAGCACAAGGTTCAAATGCAAGGGCATCGAGCTTTCGACCTCGACGCTGGCCGATCAGGTCGGGTTTGGGACATCCGCTCTCATGCCAATCTTTGATCTTATCGAGGCGCATGTCTTCGCGGCGGAGCGCCTTGTCCGCAACATTGCGAGGACACCAGCGCTCCCGTCGCTCGCGCCGTCGCGTCAAGTCTAGCGATTGCGACAAGATAACAGAGCCTGCCAGTCGGCTTCGATCGAATCATTCGTTCGCATACTGGCTGAGGACTCGCATCTCGATTCCACCAGTCTACCCCTAAGTTAACCCCTATGGGGCGCGGGACTGCCGGTCGATTCGACCCCGATCGCATCAGCGGCCGTCGAGTTGCGCCTCTTGGGCGACCTTCGACGGAAGAATATTCCGGGCGATCTCGGCCGACTTTGAACATCGGTGACACTGTTCGGCGTTTTGACCAACGAGCTCTGCATCGGGCGTTACGTCAATAACCAGAAGACGACCAAGCTTCAGAGCCGCCCGTTCCGCAACCCCGAAAGGGTTGGCACGACGATCTTACCACGGATCATTTCGCTGCGCATTCTTGATCAGGGCGCGGAAGCGCCTGGACGAGCGGCGGCCGAAACCGCTTCCGCGCGAGGCAATGCTCGAGGGATTGCGCGACTTGTGGGTCGAGAAGGGCCGCTATCGCGAAACATCGTAGATCGGTCCCGTTCCGTTCCGAGCGTGAGGGCCTAATACGTCTTTCACTTTGGCAGCCTCCGGCAAGACAATGAGTTTGGTCACGTTGCGCCCGCCGAAAGTTCTCGAGTGGCGCCTAGCCCCCTTGATGCACGGCGATGAGTTTTTTGGCGCCTGAAGCGGCGATGTTGGTTGCCCTTGCGGTGCTTTTCACAAGCCTCATGGGCGCCGGCGATCATCCGTTGTGATGGAAGGCGGGATTTGCGGATTGAAAGGTCAGCGGGTTCGTTTTCGGGGCGTCCGGCGCCCGTCGGGCTATGTTGCGGATGCGATCGAGAACGATGCGCAGGATGCCTTGGTGGGGGCCAGGATGTCGACAAACGCTGGCGGATTTGCGTCTTGATTTCGACCACCCACTATCACGGCAGGCCAAGTTTGGGGAGATCCTCACCCGCATCGCACGGAGCGGGCCAATTGTCGATTCCCAACCCAAAAGGTCGGCAAGTTGACAATGCGTACGGTCAGAGAACGCGCAAATCAGAATTTTGAGGTTGGTACGGCGCTTGCTTGTTCACGGAAGCATCATCCGATCGCTTGTGAGAGCGAGCAACTTAAGCAAGAGCGCGAATTCATTATGCGGAAAACTGACTTAGAGCGATTCGTCAACGATTTAGGAAAAAAAGGCAGTCCGCTTGAAAACGCCAAACGGCGCGTTGGAGGGCTCGCTTCGATCGTAGCGATTGGAAAGAGCCTCAACTACAACATCACGCTTGACGAGGTTAAAAGCTACATCCGATCCAACAGCAGACAGAAGTCCAGTACGAAGAAGCTCGGCGCGATTGCAGGCCGCAAGCGCGGTTCGAGCGTTCCGGCCTTAACCAGCTTTGTACAGACCACCGCGTTGGCTAATTCCGCTGATGTATCCATGAGCCCTGCGCAACTCGGAGGAAGAACTGGCTTCGCTGCGGTCGTATTAATTGTCGTAATTGTTGTTGTGGTCGCAACATAACCGCATTGGCTCGTACGAGCCGGTCTAATGTAACATCAAAGCAAATCGCGGTCGAGGATGCGATCATGCTATCAGGCGTACAACGGGCCGCTTCAAGGGCTCACCCGTACCCTCGCGAACACTGGCAACAAATCTTTGACCAGCGCACGCCGCAGGAACGGCGAACGTTGCCTCATATCAAGCGCTTCATGGAGCGGCTGGTCGGTGATAGGAAATTCCGCACGGCCCTTTCGGAGAACCTCGACGCCCCTCGATCGGTAACAGAGCGCTACGGCATTGAAGTTGACCCAATGGAGATGCTGCCGCTCTGGTGCGGAGACTACGTGAAGCATCGCTTCAAGCCGGAGTCTGCCCCGTGGCCGCTGGCGATGATGTGGGACGAGTATATGCGCGAGATGTTGCGCCATCGCGACATGCTGCGCGCCGAGGGCGAAATGTCGATGGTGAACCCTCGCTTCCATGCCTGGCGAGAGCGCCAAATCCGCCGCTGCAACGACGAATTGGGCGAATTGGCACCGTCGGTCACGCACCCCATCATCGCTTTCGAGCTGAGTGAAGGCTGCACCGTCGGTTGCTGGTTCTGCGGCTTGTCGGCCGACCGGTTCAAGGGCTATTATGAGTATAGCGAGGAGCATGCCGGGGTTTGGCGCGGTGTGGTCGGTGTCGCGAGCGAGATGTTTGGTTCGGCAGCCCGCACCGGCTTCTGCTACTGGGCCACAGATCCGATCGATAACCCGGACTACGACCGCTTTCTGTTCGACTACCATCAAATCACGGGTGCATTGCCACAAACGACGACGGCGGCCCCGCTCAAGGATCAGGCGCTCACCAGGCGCGTGCTCGAACTGTTCAAACGTTACGGTGGCGTGACGAATCGTTTCTCCGTGCTGAGCACGAACCATCTCAATCAGATCCACGCGGCGTTTTCGCCCGAGGACCTGATGGGGGTCGAACTCATCCTGCAGGGCAAAGAGGCGCTGACCGCAAAGGCTTTCGCCGGGCGCGCGCGCGAGCGAAAGGAGAAACTCCAGGCAGCCAACAAAGATGATGCAATAGCCTTGGCGGAGGGCTATCCCACGACGATCGCTTGTGTTTCCGGCTTCCTCGTAAATATGCGGCAAGGACGTTTACAACTGGTGACGCCGGTACCGAGTAGCGAACGCTGGCCTCACGGCTACCGCATCGTGGATGAACGTTTCTTCAGCACGCCCGAGGAGTTCCGGGAAGGGCTGCAGTGCATCATCGACGAGCATATGTTCGAAAGCCCACCTGCGAACCTGCCGATCCGCTTCCGCGGAGATCTGCAATACGAGGCAGGGAACCGGTACTTCCATCTCCGCTCACGCAACATTGAACATCGGATAGATGATGATGTCGCTCCGATCTCCGTTGGCGATCTAATCGCGTGCGGCAACTGCACAGCCTCGGAGCTTATTATGCGGATCGCGACGGACGGAGCGAGCGCCCTTGCAGTCGCCGATCTACTGGACCAGTTGTACGCGGCCGGGGTGATCGAAGAGGACCTCGACGCCGTTTCGCTTGGCCGAACAGCGGTGGGATGACGGGCCGCATGGCGCTGGCTTATCTATCCGCGAGGACGCGAGTGCCTTCCGGCGACAGCAGCATGGGCAAGACGATGATCACGAAGCGCTTCTCGGACCCGCATCCAATATCTTCTCCCGGCACTCGTCGGCGGCCTCTTCTTGGCTCGACAACGATCAAACCCGGACGCGTCAATGTCTGGGCACGATAACTGGTGTCATCATCCTGGCGGTCGGCATTTCGGCAGCCGTTGGGCGGAAGGACCGGTGTACGTCCCCGCCGCAAGGCATCTGTTGTGGTCCGACATCCCGAACGATCGGCTGCTGCGCTACGACGAAGGCGATGGTTCCGTCACCGTCTTCGAGACCCATTGTAACTACCAGAACGGCCACACACTCGACCGCGAAGGCCGCGTCGTGCTTGCGAGCATGGCGGGCGCTGTGTCTCCCGGCTCGAGCATGACGGGCGTTGGCAGACGCTTGTCGAAACCGTTGCAGGCAAGCGGTTCAATTCACCCAATGACGTGGTGGTCAAATCCGACGGCACGATCTGGTTCACCGACCCGGTCTACGGCATCGAAAGCCACTACGAGGGCAAGATCGCCAAAGCGGAGATCGGTGGCTCGCATGTCTACCGGTTTGATGAGCTTTCGGGCGAGCTGAGCGCCGTTGTCACCGACATGGTGCAGCCGAACGGCCTGGCTTTTTCGCCCGACGAGACGGTCCTCTATGTTTCGGACAGCGGCGCCAGCCACGTGCCCGGCCTGGCGCGCGCGATCAAGGCCTATGACCTTGCCGCCGATGGTCGGTTGGCGCGCGCAGGCGGCATCTTCGCCGAGTGCGGGGCAGGCCTCTTCGATGGTTTTCGCGTCGATCGCGACGGCAACATCTGGGCCTCCAGCGCCGACTCGGTGCGCGTCCATGCACCGGACGGAACCCTGATCGGCCGTATCCTGGTTCCCGAGCTCGTTTCCAGTGTCTGTTTCGGCGGTCCTAAGCGCAACCGCCTCTACATCACCGCACAGGCATCCCTCTACGCCATTTACATCAACGCACATCCGGCCGGGGTTGGTCCGGTGGCGGGCGACATCAGCCAGTGACATGCCGCCATCCAATCGAAAGCCGAGTTCGGAAAGACCATGCAATTTCTTGAACCAAGGGAGGTACCAACATGCAACGCAGAACATTCCTAAAATCATCCGTCGCCTTGATGGCGATAGCGATCGCTGCTCCAACCCTGTTCTCCCTCCGGGCCAAAGGGACTCTGTCTTGCACGTCAAGCACTTCACAACGCAGGCCCGGCCTAGTATCACAGTTGCATTTTAGTTCTCAGATGAGCTCGTCGAGCGGCCGCCTGATGGGCGCGCCTCCAGCATGACCATGCGATGACGTAGGCGGGGCTTATGCGACGCTGGGCGAGTCTGGTGGCGATGCGCCGGACTTCCTGGATAGACCAGCGGTTCAAATCCTGATGGTCGGCATCCGCGGTCTATTTTGGGGCGTCGCGTCATTGGCGCGGTATCGGATCACCGCCATCATGGCGAAGGCGAGCATGACGAGGGAGGCGTGGCGATGCCAGCCATGCCATGACCGGGTTTCGTTGTGATCGAGTCCGAGCTCGTTCTTGGCGGTCTCGAAGCTGTCTTCGATCGCCCAGCGATGGCCTTCCCCGGAAACGAGCGTCTGGATGCCCGTCCCGGCCGGGCACCATGTGGTGAAGAATGCGAGATCGCCGTCGCTGATATTGCGCCGGATCAGGAGGCCACGGGTCCAAAGCCCCGATTTCGTCTCGTTATATTCGTCGGCATCGAGATCGGCGAGTTCGCAGTAGGCCCAGTCATGAAGCCGCGCGCCTTTGGTGCCCTCACCGGCGGAAAGACGCTGCCATGCACTTGGATCGAGATCACGGGCGATCTCCTGAGCTGTGCCGGCGAGCGGAGGCTTCCCCGACCAAGAGCCGAAATGGTGGTCCGACTTGACCCCAAGAACGTAGCCTTTGCAGGCTCGCCGCAGGGTTCCTTCGACGTCCCCGACGCCATACACCGCATCTGCGGCCACCCATGAAAACGGCACATCGGCTGCCAGCGCACGCCGTATCATATCGACAGCCAAGCCTGGCTTGGTAGCGAAGGCTATAGCCTCAGGAACATGGGTTGCTGCAAGCCTTACCGGATCTCCGGTCCAGCTTTTGGGCAAGTACAGGGCCCGATCGATAAAGGCATGACCGCGAGCGGACACATAGGCGGAGAACACACCGATCTGGCAGTTCGTTATCTTGCCTGCCGAACCTGTATATTGACGCGCAACACCGCACGATGTCTTGCCCTGCTTGAGGAAGCCCGTCTCATCGATGACCAGGACCGCATCATCTGTGGCGAGGTTTTCTACAACATACTCTCGCACGATGTCGCGAAGTCCGTCCGCGTCCCAACGCCCGCGACCCAGAATGGCTTGTTGCCGCCACGGGCCGGGATCACCGGCCGCCTCCGCGCGCATCCAACCTGTCTTACGCCGCTCGTCACCCAGCAAGCCGTCCAGGAAAAGGTTCGCAGATGCTGCAACTCGCTCTTGCGTAAACAGTCCGCGCATACGCGCTTTCACGTCACGCAGCGATGATGCCCAAAGCTCAAGCGTAGTTTCGATTGATGCACCTGTCATCCATGACCTCCGAATCATGGAGACCCATAGATTCAGACCATAGATAAATATGCAACTGTAACGCTAGGAATGAGCGGGACCTTGGGTCGTTCGACTTCGTGAACCGTCGGCAGCGCAGCATGGTCCAACTCGGGACGTGGTGGGCACTTGGAGGTGGGGTCCATTCGCATCTTGTAATGAAATCGCCGGCTTTCCGGTTGGCACACCCGTTGCAGAGTTGTTTTCGAGGACATTTCGACAAATGGGAGAAACGCATGAATCGCTGGAGCAAGCTGGTCGACGTCAGCCGCCGTCAATGTCTAAGGGGAGGAGGGGGGAGTTCCTGCGTGCAATATCTGTTCGTCGGTGCCACAATGGTTTTGGCGTTACTGCCTCCGGTCGCCCGGGCCCAGGATATCGAGGGAGGCAAGGCGGTCTTCAAAAAGTGCGCCGCCTGCCACAGCGCTGATACCGGAGCAAACAGAGTCGGGCCATCCTTGAAAGGCGTCGTGGGCCGGACAGCGGGGACCGTCCTTGGCTATTCTTATTCGAAAGCCATGAAGGATGTGGGCGCTGCGGGCCTGGTATGGGATGAGCCGAACCTGATGCAATATCTGGCAGATCCCAAGGCGAAAGTGCCGGCGAACAAAATGGGGTTCCCTGGCCTCAAGAATCCCGACGACGCCAAAAACGTCATCGCCTATCTCAAGAGTGTGTCAGGTTAGAAACCTTTGGCCTTTGCGTGTCGAGAACAACGCAAAGAAGGGAGCGATCGTGTGTCACTCCGTGAAACCTGTTTTGAAAGCCGACTGTTCTGCCGGGCAGATTGGCGAAGCTATCCCGTTCGAGACGGCGGTAGCCAAAGCCATCGCGCTCGCCAAACCTGTTCGATATAGGGAAACAGTCTCGCTCGTCGGTGCATTAGGGACGGGTTTGCGCCGCCGATATATGCTCGCCTATTTCGCTGCCTGCGTTCGATAATTCGGCCATGGACGGGTTTGCCGTTCGAACGGCGGATTTCGACGGGGAAGGGCCTTGGACATTTCGTCTGGCTGAACGGGTGGTCGCCGGCGATGTGCGCGCTCTTGAGAACCTCGACCCACGAACTGCACTCAGGATATTCACGGGAGCACCCGTCCCGGGGGCTTGATGCCGTGGTCATGCAAGAGCGCTGCGAGCGAATTAGCGATACCGTCACGATGGACAAGCGGCCCCGTCGTGGTCGTCACATCCGTTTTGCTGGCGAGGACGTCAGCGCCGGCACGGAACTGGTACGGCGGGGCAAGGGCCTGTCCGCCAGGGATCTAACCTTGTTGGCAGCGGTGGGGATCGTCAACGTTCAGGTGCTTCGAAAGATCCGGATAGGACTGCTCTCCACCGGAACCGATTTAAAAGAACCGGGCGAGCCCCTCGAATACGGTCAGATTTACAATTCCAATCAGATCATGCTGAGCTCGTTGCTGGCGGGTTGTCCTTGGGCGGAGATCGTCGACTTCGGCATGGTCCCTGACAGCCTGGGTCTCCTCACAGACGTTGTCGCTCGCGCCGCCACGTCCTGTGATGCCCTGGTAACCACAGGCGGGGTCTCGGCAGGCGAGGAAGACCATGCGGTGGTGGCTGTTCAGGCCCATGGTGCCGACCTTGGCGTCCTCAATGTCGCGATGCGGCCGGGCAAGCCGCTGAAGGTCGGAAGGATCAGGAAAACAGTCTTTGCAGGGTTGCCAGGCAATCCCAACGCGGCGCTGATAGCCTTCCGGCAGATTGTCCTGCCTGCCTTGCGAAGGCTGGCTGGCCTCGCGGAGACCCAGCCGCAATGGTTTTCGGCGGTGGCTGGCTTCAACTGCAAAAAGCGGCAAGGCCGAACCGAGTTTGTGCCCGTCCGCATATCCGGCCGCACCGAAATGGGTGAACCTGTGCTGGAGATGCCTGAACGTGGAACCTCGGCCAATTTGACGGCCGTTGCGTTGGCCGACGGCATCGCACTCCTGCCGCCTAAGGCCGCCGAAATCACAAACAGCATGCCGCTACGCTACGAACCGTTTGGGACCTAGACATTATGACCGTGGTGTGATTGGCGGCCCCACCCTTAGTCTTTGCAGCTGTATAGCAAACGGGGTTGCTCGGGAGTGCCGAGCCGAGCCCCAGCAAAGGAAGGACAGGCAAGAAGCATTCTCGCCTCTATTTCTGCTACGACCCGATCGGCTACGGGCTCGCCAGTTGGCGGTCACCGCTGCGATGTCGTAGCACCCTCGCTGATTCCCAAGCGCCCGGGCGAGCGCTTCAAGACGAACACCGGCGCGATGCGGTCAGCCTGGCGCGACTTTCGGGCGGGGAACTGAAGGGATCTGGGTTCCCGACGCGGTGCATGAAGCGGTGCGCGATCTGGTGCGCGTGCGGGTGGGGCGAGGATCTGCGCGAGAAGCGCCAGCAGCTTTTATCGTTCCTGCTGCGCCCTGGCCGAGTTTTTAGCGGACGCAAGAATTGGCGCCCAGTACATGCCCGCTGGCTGGCGGCGCAGAAATTCGACCATCCGGCCCAGTAGATCGTGTGAGTGTGCGACCGGTAATTTCTCTGGGGTCAGGCGGCGCGTAGAAGAGGCGTTTTGGGCTTGAATATTGGAGGCACGTTCAGTTCTGGATGTCGGAAAGGCGCCCGCAGCCGGTTGCGAAGTTCGCCATTGATCTCCGCCGCCCGGACCTGACAAGTGGTCAATGCCTGCCGCTGCAACCGCACCAGCATGGTCATCGCGAATGTGTGCCACAGGTGATGCAAAGTTCCCGTCACACCGGTCCCCCGGAACGCCTCTGCAAAAACCGCCGTCAATCGTGTCTTGCTGACCGCGTTTCCCTGAAGATTGAGGAGGAGCGCCGACGGCGGCCGATAATCCGGCCGCTGGCGCCGCAACGCCCGGACCTGCGGCATGCGAACCTCGTTGATATAGGATTGCATGCGGTCGACCAGGCGGATCGGCGGGTAGATCGTGCGCGGCTTGTCACCCTTGGTAATTGTCAGGGGCACGCCGATCAGAGGATGATTCTCTTCGTCGAGATGCGGTCTCCGTAGAGCGGATCACGAGCAACTTCTGACATGGCCCGTGTACCCACATCTTCATCAGCCGTCCGTTAACTTTACGGTGCCTTCCGGTGCCAGGAGCACTGCAACGCTTCGTTTCGATCTTCTCACGGCTCTTCGCAATCTCTTCGTCCTGCCCCGCTCAAAATGCTCCGCTCTGGCTACCCATATTCACCGCCTGCAATGGCGCAATGGAAAGCCGTGGCCATGGTCAGCTGACATCAGCGGCCGCAGATCTCAACGCGTTCATCTGTAACAAAGTGACATCGCCCGATGGACAGTTTGGCGTGCGTGGCGCCTCACCCCTTGGTCACTCTGCGTTGCAGAGCCGCCCCACCACGCGGTAGCGGCGTCTCGTTGGCCAATCTCGGAAGCGCGTTCTTCGACAGGAAATCATTGATCGCTTCGCCAAGGAGCGCTTGCAGCGTGCTATCTCGTTCTAGCGCAAGACGCTTCAGCGCCTTCACAACTTCAGGGTCGAAATGACCGGAAATTTGGCGCCGCCCGCTTCGGGACGGAGGCTTGTTTGCGACCATACATCACCACCGAAAGAAGAACTCCCGGGAGCTCTACATAAAAGAGGAACATAAGTAATCAAGGTGTTGATCTGTCGACATTTCAACACTTCAACATTTATGAATTTACTATGGTGTTGCACAACAGAACTTGACGTGGGCGCAGACATAAAGGAATGTTTGTGCAAGCACTGATCAAAGGGCCGCATGCCACTCACTGAGGCGGTCAGCCGCGCGAATAAGAACGACTGGCGCGATGCACGCACTGCTTTGGGAGGGCGTACTCATCAAGGTCAGCTGCGCGATCGACGCCGGTTCGGAATCCCGGACGCGCGCGGCGAACGTGATCTGCTGGATGGTCGCGGCACGTCATGACGGAGGAAGAGCACGACGCCGGGCTCCGCAACTATAATCAAGCTTTCGGCATCGACGTCAACGACCCCGAGGCTGCCAAGGTCGCCCGCGAACTCCCCGATCCCGGAGGGCGTGAAGATGGCCGCCTGATCGAACTGCCCGGAGGGGCGAACGGCGTTCGCCCCCTCGCTCCTACCGCTTTTTCGCATGATGATGGAGTTGATGATGCTCACGAGCACGAAGATGTTCCTGATGATGTCCCAAGAGGTTGACTATGGGGCGTTGGTCCGTGGCGCGGACGCGGCGTCGGCGATCGAACGGCACTATGCCGAAATGGATGCATGGTGTCCGCCGCAAGACCCAGAACTGAACGAGGAGTTTGCTGTCACCCTCTATGAGATCCCAAGACACGCAGAAGGGGAGGTCGCCGCCCTTGTCGACAAGCTGTCGGCCGGTGACTATACGGCCGCAGCCGCCCATCTAGTCGCGCGATATCCCGACATCACCTCCACCATCGTCAACGTCATCTATACCTATGCGGAAGGGGCGAAAGCTACAGAACTCAAGCCTATGCCGGACCTCTTCGAGCGCCTCCGCTAGGGCAATCGCGGCCTCGTCCATATCGATTTGCGTCGTAGAACGGCCAAGGCTTAAGCGGATCGATTCCTCGGCGGCCACAGCACCAATCCCCATCGCGATCAGCACGTAGTATGGCTCGGACGTTCCCGGCGGGTGCAAGTTTTGTCTGGTCAGAGAATTTGCCAGAGTGGTGGCAACCTCATGCGGCAGCGAGGCTTTCGAACTGCTCGGAGAGAGACGGGTTCGGATTGAAGGCGTACCGCGCCTGTCGTTTGCGCATCATGTGGACCATCTCGATGCCGGACAGGGTTACCGCGGCGGGGTGTGCATCGATGAAACCGAGCATCGGCCGCACCCGGCGCTTGATCCGCCGATGATCCTGCTCGATGCGGTGATTGCGGTATTGGCTTTGGCGGATGCGGATCGGCTTCGACCGGCGCCGGGAGCAATCCTGCAATCGACTTGTGGCATCGCAGGAAACAATGGCTTCCCGGTTGGTCTGACTGCCGTCGATGACGATGTGATCGGGACGGCCATGGCGTGCCAACGCTTTTGTGAAGAAACGCTTGGCGGCCGGCAAATCCCGGTATTCACTGAACCAGAACTCGATGCTGTCGATGGCGCGATAGAGGTACATCCATCGCCCGCGGACCTTGATGTAAGGTGAGCGCTGTCCCGGCGCCACCTTTCGCGCGTGGTCGTGAGCCACGATGCTCGGAGCCTTTGAGGGCTTCGACACATGACGATTTCAGAGCTTACGCTTAAGTCCAGGGACGAGGAGCCGGTTCGACGGCTTGAGATATTCACGGGTTCTGGACGGCGGCGCGAATGGTTGCCGGAGGAGAAGGCGCGGATCGTGGCGGAAAGCTACGATGCTGGCGAGACCGTGAGCGCGGTGGCTCGGCGACATGCATTGTCCCCGCAGCAGCTGTTCGCCTGGCGCCGGTCCGCGCGGGTGCCGTTGGCGAATGCGCCGGCACCGGAGCCGTTGTTTGTTCCAGCAGTGGTCGCGGCACAGGAGCCCGAACCGGCGGGGAAGCGCGCGAGATCGACACGGAAGCGGAAGGCCGCGCAAGAAGCCGGCGTGATCGAGCTGGAGATTGACGGCGTCGCCATGCGGGTCGGTCGTGGCGCCGACGCCAGGACGGTGGCGGCGGTGATCCGTGCGCTGAAGGCGCCGTCGTGATCGGGCCGACGAGTGTGGTCAAGGTGATGGTCGCGACGAAGCCGGTGGACTTCCGCAAGGGGGCCGAGGGCCTGGCGGCGCTGGTGCGCGAGACGATGGGCGCCGATCCGTTCTCTGGCGCGGTCTACGTCTTCAGGGCCAAGCGCGCCGACCGGGTCAAGCTGGTGTACTTCGATGGCACCGGCGTGTGCCTGCTGGCGAAGCGTCTGGAGGACGGGAGTTCTGCTGGCCTGCCATCACCGATGGCGTGGTGAGGTTGTCGGCGGCGCAATTGCAGGCGCTCCTGGAAGGGTTGGATTGGCGGCGCGTGCATGACGCCCGCGAGACGCGCGCGCCGGTCGCGGCAAGTTGATTCCATGGGCGGCCAGAGACGCTGGCAAAGCATTGGAATGCATGATTGAATCGGCCTTGTGAGCAACCCGGCCGAGCCTCAGACCAACGATCCGATCGCGCTTCAGGCGATGCTCGCGGCGGAGCGCGCCGAGAACGAGCGGCTGCGCCAGATCATCAGGAACTGCAGCGCCACCGCTTCGGCCGCAGGGCAGAGAGCCTGCCGGTCGACCAGCTGCTGCTGGGCCTGGAAGAGGCCGAGCAGGTCGAGGCGGAGGGCTTCGCCGCAGAGGACACCGCCGATCCCGCCAAGCGCGAGGCTCGCGCCAGCAAGCGCCGCACCAACCGCGGTGCACTGCCCGCGCACCTGCTGCGTATCGAGCAGGTCATCGACATTCCCGACAAGATCTGCCCGTGCTGCAAGGGAATGCTGCACGTCATGGGCGAGGATCGCTCCGAGCGCCTCGACATCGTGCCGGCCCAATTCCGTGTCATCGTCACGCGCCGACCGAAGTATGCCTGCCGGAGCTGCGAGGAGGTCGTGGTGCAGGCGCCCGCAGCGGAGCGCCTCGTCGAGGGGGGCATCCCGACCGAAGCGACCGTCGCCCACGTGCTGGTGTCGAAGTATGCCGACCATCTTCCCCTGTATCGCCAGGCGCAGATCTATGCCCGGCAGGGCGTGAACCTGGATCGGTCCACGCTCGCCGACTGGGTCGGCAAGGCAGCCTTCCTGCTACGGCCGATCCACGAGCGGCTGTTCGAGCGGCTGAAGGCGTCCGGCAAGCTCTTCGCCGACGAGACCACGGCGCCGGTGCTCGATCCCGGGCGCGGCCGCACCAAGACGGGCCAGCTGTTCGCCTATGCGCGCGACGACCGCCCCTGGGGCGGGATCGATCCGCCCGGTGTCGCCTATCTCTATGCGCCCGACCGCAAGGCCGAACAGCCACTCCGGCACCTTCAGGGCTTCGTCGGAATCCTGCAAGTCGACGGCTACGCCGGATACCGGGCGCTGGCCGAGCGCAATGCCGTGAGCCTGGCGTTCTGCTGGGCGCATGTCCGTCGCCGGTTCTACGAACTGGCCCAGTCCGGACCCGCGCCGATCGCCACGGAGGCGCTCCAGCGCATCGCCGAGCTCTACAGGATTGAGAGCGAGATACGGGGACGCTCGCCCGAAGAGCGGCGCACCGCCGGCCAGGAGAGAAGCCGCCCCGTCATCGATACCCTCCAGCCATGGCTGCGCGAGAAGCTCACCCTGGTCAGCCAGAAGAGCAAGCTCGCCGAAGCAATCCGCTACCCGCTCCCGCGCTGGGCCGGACTTGGTCGCTTCCTCGACGACGGCCGCGTCGAGATCGACTCCAACGTCGTCGAACGCTCGATCAGGCCAATCGCCCTCAATCGGAAGAATGCGCTCTTCGCCGGTTCCGACGGCGGTGGCGAGCACTGGGCGACCATCGCCTCGCTCGTAGAAACCGCGAAACTCAACGGCGTCGACCCGTACGCCTACCTCGCCGACGTCATCACCCGCATCGTCGCAGGCCATCCGCAAAGCCAGCTCGACGACCTGCTGCCCTGGGCCTATGCCCCCGCGCCGCTCAAGGCCGTGGCCTGAGAACAGCGGTTACGATGTAAGTCTCGTCCGCATCCCATTTGCCGATCACGGAGCGCTTGCGCCGGTAAAGCGTTCCATCAGCAGCGGCGCGAAATGAACGACCCAGCGATGGATCGTCGAATGACCGACACTAATGCCACGCCCGCCATCATTTCTCGAAGATCGCGTAGGCTCAGTCCGTAGGCCAGACACCCGCGAATGCAGAGCAAGATCACGGATTGGTCGAAATGGCGGCCTTTGAACATCTCAACTCTTCGGGGAACACCGGAGCCCAATGCCGTGCGCTTGGTTACCAAGAACTTTGCAACACATTCCTCTCAGGCGGGTTTTCGCTGACGTAAACCGACGTACCGAGCTGCCGACCACGTGGTGTCTCGATCCCGAGCAAACAATACTGTCGACCAAATTGTCACCTATCGAACAGAAGCGAAACGGTACCCAGCCAGCAGAAGCGCGACGCAAAGGTGCGCCGGCCCGAATTGAGTATCAGCGCAGCTACGTCCTCAAGATGGTACGTCGCTTGCACGGTCAATTTTGGGAAGCCGTTGTGACGGTCTCTCCAGACCCAACGGAGATGACGATGGCAATTGGTCCAGAATTACTGAATTGCTCGGCGCGACTGAAGATTTCGGCTAAGAGCTGCAGGCGCAGCGTGCCGAGGCAGGGGGGTAACGATGTCGCAAGCTGAGGTAGAACGATTCGTCGACGATCTGGCGAAAGACGGTAATCTGCTCGAAAAGGTAAAACCGAATGCTACGGGTCTCGCATCGATTGTGGCTATAGCAAAGAGCCACGGCTACAATTTCACGCTCGATGAGGCTAAGAGTTACATTCAATCGCGAAGCCCACGCGAGTTAACCGACAAGCAACTCGATGCGATTTTCGGCGGCAAGCATGATCCCAACGTTGCGACCTCGACCAAGGTTGCGCAGACCGCTGTGGTCGTTACCACCGCTGTGGAGGCAGCGGAAGCAGCTACGACTGTCGCAGAGGCAGCCGAAGCCGTTGTAGTCGTCGCTGCGGTCCTGATCTAACCGCTCACTTTAGAGTCTGAGCGCATCCACCCGTGCTCGATGAGACGTGTGAAGAAAACTTAAAATCAGGCCACTCGCGAGAAGCGATCGTGGGATCGCTTTTGGCAGCTGGCCTGCGAAACGCCGCATCAAGAGGCCGTCCGTAACGTCATGACGCACGCTGCAACCGAACACTACCGACAGATCTTTGACCGACGCACTCCCGGACAACTTCGTACGCTAGCACACATCAAGCGCTTCATGGAGCGCCTGGTCGGCGACATGGCGTTCCGCACCGCGCTTTCGGAGAACGGCGACAACCCTCGAACGGTCACTGAGCGCTACGGCATCGAAGTTGACCCGATGGAGATGCTGCCGCTCTGGCGCAATAGCTACCTGAAATACCGCTTCGAGCCGGAATGTGCGTCGTGGCCGCTGGCTGTGATGTGGGACGAGTATATGCGCGAGATGTTGCGCCATCGCGACATGCTGCGCGCCGAGGGCGAAATGTCGATGGTCAACCCCCGCTTCCATGCGTGGCGAGAGCGCCAAATCCGCCGCTGCAACGGCGAATTGGGCGGATCGGCACCGTCGGTCACGCACCCGGTCATCGCTTTCGAGCTGAGTGAAGGCTGCACCGTCGGTTGCTGGTTCTGCGGCCTATCGGCCGACCGGTTCAAGGGCTATTATGAGTATAGCGAGGAGCATGCCGAGCTTTGGCGCGGCGTGGTCGGTGTCGCGAGCGAGATGTTTGGTTCGGCAGCCCGCACTGGTTTCTGCTACTGGGCCACAGATCCGATCGATAATCCGGATTACGACCGCTTTCTGTTCGACTACTATGAAATTACGGGCGCATTGCCACAAACGACCACGGCCGCCCCGCTCAAGGATCAGGCACTCACCAGGCGCGTGCTCGAACTGTTCAAACGCTACCGTGGCGTGACGAATCGTTTCTCCGTGCTAAGCACGAACCACCTCAATCAGATTCACGCGGCTTTTTCGCCCGAGGACCTGATGGGGGTCGAACTCATCCTGCAGGGCAAGGAGGCGCTGACCGCAAAGGCTTTCGCCGGGCGCGCGCGCGCGCGAAAGGAAAAACTCAGGGCAGCCAACAACGACGATGCAATTGAGTTGCTCGAGCGCGATCACACGACGATCGCCTGTGTTTCCGGCTTCCTCGTAAATATGCGGCAAGGACGTTTACAACTGGTGACGCCGGTACCGGGTAGCGAACGCTGGCCTCTCGGTTACCGCATCGTCGACGAACGTTTCTTCAGCACGCCCGACGAGTTCCGGGAAGGGCTGCAGTGCATCATCGACGAGCATATGTTCGAAAGCCCACCTGCGAACCTGCCGATCCGCTTCCGCGGAGATCTGCAATACGAGGCAGGGAACCGGCACTTCCATCTCCGCTCACGCAACATTGAACACCGGATAGATGATGATGTCGCTCCGATCTCCGTTGGCGATCTCATCGCGTGCGGCGACTGCACATCGTCGGAGTTGGTCTTGCGCGTCATAGCTGACGGAGCGAGCGCCCTTGCAGTCGCCGATCTGCTCGATCAGTTATACGCGGCCGGGGTGATCGAAGAGGACCTCGACGACAGCTTCGCCGGGCAGACCAGCGAGAGGACGACGAGCCGCATCGAAGCGGGCAAATACGCGGCCTCCCGCACGGGCGTCGACCATGCCGATGCGACCTGAGATACTGGGCTACGTCCGTCTAAAGGACGTACGGCATCTTACCTATCCGGCAGTGTGGACTGCGGTGACAAGCCATTTCGCAGCCACGGTCCGCAGCGTCGCGGCGCGCACAACCGACGTGACAGCAGGACTTGCCTTGGCCGTGCCAGGCTCTTCCGGGCAGTTCGAATTCCTTTCGGTCTACGTCCTGCCTATGTTCCGCCGAACGGGCTTTGGCAGTTCCATGCTGGACGCGATCGAAGGGGAGTTCCGCGGTCTCGGCTTCAGGCTAGGCTCATTTCCTGCGCGTCCGCGAGCACAAGCAGGACGCCGCATGCTTTTTCGTGAAGAACGACTGGACCCGACCCATGGTCAACAAATTGGTCTGCCACACGACCGTGCCGCTCACGTTTGAGACGCCATGGCTTGTCGAGGCGCGCTTGCCGGCCCGCTACCGCATCGTCGGCCGGCGGTCGCTTGGCGCCGACCAGCGAGCGATGATCCGGGATTTCGACGAGCCCGGCGTGAATGACGACGTCTATCCGGTCATCTACGAGGAGGAAAGTGACCCGTACATGAGCCTGGCGCTGGTTGATGCCGAGGGCGGAGCGGTCCGTGGCTGGGCGATCCACCCAACGGCTCCACTCCGACACATTGCGCTGGACCTGCTCGTTCATCCGCGCCAGTCTTCAGGCAATGGACTTGATACGGCCAATGTGGCTCGAAATAGCGCGCCTCCGGTGCGCTTTTCCCGAACTGGTCAACAGCACGTTCACCGTTCCGGTCATGGAGCCGCGCATGGCTTGCTTGCACTCCATCGCATGAAACCACGGCTGAGCCAGCTCAGCCCATGCCTGGATCAAAATGAAAAGAGTGGCATGACATGAGCGCCGATGTGCCGATCGTCTTGGTCAACATGCCGATGTCGGCAATTGAACGGCCGTCATTGGCGCTTGGTCTGCTGAAGTCAGCGCTGACCCGGGCCGGACTGCGATCCAGGATAGCGTATGCCAACATCTGGTTCCTGGAATACGTCGGCCTCGCCGACCATAATCTGCTTGAGAGTTCTCTCCCTGAGGATGCGCTTGTTGACTGGCTGTTCGCAGGCATCGCTTTTCCCGACTACGAAGCAGACCACGACGTCTTCCTCGACCGGTATTTCGAGCGCAATCCGATACACAACGGTTTGGCCGAGCGTCGTGCCCATCTCCTCGAGCTGCGCTCGCTCATCGGCGGCTTCATCGACTGGACAGCCGACAAGATACTGGAGCAAGGGCCGGCCATGGTTGGGTGCACCTCGACTTTCGCCCAGCATGTTCCCTCACTCGCGTTGCTGCGCCGACTGAGCGGTCGCTCACCGGCCCTAGTGACTCTCATGGGTGGCGCAAACTGCGAATCGGTCATGGGGCGTACCACTCACGCGCGTTTCCCGTGGGTTGACTACGTTGTGTCGGGCGAGGCTGACGGACTGCTCGGCGCGCTGTGTTGCGACATCCTCAATCACGGAAGAGCCATTCCGCCGGCTGACCTGCCATTCGGCGTTTTCGGCCCAGGGCATCGCGAGGCCGGCTATCCCGCTACGTCGATGGGCGACCTGGTGCCCCGCGCAGTGGTCGAAAACATGCATGACCTGCCGCTACCCGATTTCTCTGACTATTTTGCCGAACTCGGACGATCGCTCTACGCCGACCGCGTCTATCCGGGGCTGCCGATGGAGTTCTCTCGCGGCTGCTGGTGGGGGCAGCGCAGCCCCTGCACGTTCTGCGGGCTGAACGGCGGATCGATTACCTATCGCCAGAAACCGGCCGGGCAGGCCGCAGAGGAGATGATAGAGATGTCGGCGCGCTACGGCTCGTCGCGCATCGAAGCGGTGGACAACATTCTAGCCATTGACTACCTCGAAAAGACCCTGCCTCGCCTCACCGCCCTACCCGACAAGCTTGCGATCTTCTTCGAAGTCAAAGCCAATCTGAAACGCCATGAAGTCGAGAAGTTGGCTGCCGCGGGCGTCCGCTGGATCCAGCCAGGTATCGAGAGCTTGGATACCCGTGCTTTGAAGCTGATGGGCAAGGGAACGACGTCAGCGCACAATGTTCAGCTCTTGAAATGGTGCCGCCAGTATGGCGTGCGGGTCAGTTGGAGCATGCTGTGGGGCTTCCCCGGCGAGAGCGACGCCTGGTATGCGGAAATAGCCTCCTGGCTGCCGTTGCTGCATCATCTCCAGCCAGGACGTGCGGTTCGGTTGCGCTACCAGCGCTACAGCCTCTATCATCGCGCAGCCGACAAACATAGGCTGAAGCTGCGCCCAGCCGTCTCTTTTCGCTACGTCTATCCGCTCTCGGAGGCCGATCTCGCGAATCTGGTTTACTACTTCGACGACAGTGAAGACAACGATGTCGGCGGCCATTTCGCTGCGCGCGCCGCGAACCGTCGTCCGGGGCTGCATGCCGTTACCCAGGGTATCGATTCATGGCTGAAAGCCTGGAACGAGCCGAAGCTGCCGATGCTGTCGATGCGCGACAGCGGCGACGAGATAACGGTCGAGGACACGCGCGCCATAGCAGTGGACCGTGAACACCGGGTCAAAGGCCTGGCGCGCGAAATTCTTTTAGCTGCTGACGAAGGCATGCCAGACGCCCGCCTGCGCGAACGGCTGAGCACGCCGAATGTGATGCAGACCGAGATTAACGGGGCGATAGCCGACATGATCGCTCGCAAGCTGGTCGTGCGGCTGGATGCGCGGCTGGTTGGGCTCCCGCTCTGGAATCCATATACGCCAATGCCCGCGCCGACCGCGTTTCCGGGAGGCTATTTCGACCGACGTGTCAGGCCTGTGAGTGCCGCCACGTGAATGAGGACAGCTGCGATTGCATATCCGCAGGGCGACAGCCCGTTGGTGTTCTCAGCTGCTTGGGGAGAGAAAATGCTGAACCCTGTGACGACGAGCGCAGAGAGCCCACGTGCCCTTCGTGATCCTGAGCATTTGAACCAAGCGATCCAACTCACATCGCGGTCGACGTGGATTCTGTTTGTTGCGCTCGCGCTTTGCGTAAGTGGCGCGGTGGCTTGGGGGTTTGTTGGCCGGCTCGCCTTCCATGCCAAGGGTCAAGGCGTTATTCTGCTCGATCGTAGCGTCGTTGCCGACGTGGTAGCCCGGACAGGGGGCACAGTCGCGCAAATTCACGTCAAACCCGGGGACACGGTCACCCGCCGCGATCTTCTGGTCACGGTTAAGCTCGACGAGGTCGCGGAGCGCCTTGAGCAGGCGCGGATCGCTGTCCAAGCGCAACGCGGGGAGTCTGAAAATTACGATAAGACTTCCCATGCAGATGTGGAGCGGCGCAGGCAGACTCTCCACCAAGAGATTTCATCGCTGAAGGCCAGCCTTGCGGATGCAGAGAAGAACCGCCAGATGATTCAAGGCCTGTACGAGGCCTTTGTGACGGAAGTGAAGCGCGGTTTTGCCACCCGCATCCAGGAACAGCTTGAGTTCGGCCGCCTCATCGACGTGCAGCGCTCCATCCGTCAAATGACCGACCAGATTCAGAAGTTACAGACTGAGGAGATCGAATTCGAAGACTTGGTTCATCGCAGCCGAACCGAACTGCGCATAAAGGTGATCGATGCGGAAGCCAGCTACCGTGATCTACAGGTGCAGTTCGAGGTCGGCTCCGCGATCCGCAGCCCGGTCGACGGCACGGTCAGTGAGATCACAACCTACCCCAATGCGACGGTTGCCGCTGGAATCAACCTGATCACGGTCGAATCCAGTACTTTGGAGAGACGCATGATCGTTCACGCCTACTTGCCGATCGACCAAGGCAAGCGCGTGGTTGCGGGCATGCATGCACTTATCAGTCCTTCGTCCATCGATGAACAAATCTACGGGTCGATCAAGGGCCAGGTCAGCCAAGTGAGCCTGCTGCCGGTGTCCCGGGGCGACCTGCTGGCCGTTCTCGGTAACGAGGCGCTCGTCGACACCTTGATGGGCGCTGGCGCTCCGGTGCGCATCGAGATCGAGCTTGAGGCAGATCCGGATACAACGGACGGCTTACACTGGACATCTGCCGCCCGTCCACTGACAGAGGTGACGCCCGGCACGACCGCCGCCGTCAATATTGTAGTGGACCGCGTCACCCCTCTCTCTCTTGTGCTGCCCATCGTGCGGACATGGGCGCATCTGTGACCAGCCGTGAGTTCACCCTGCGGCTGCGGCGGGCTGTCGCCACGCCAACAGTGTTGCAGATGGAGGCGGACTGCGGCGCTGCGGCGCTGTCCATGGTCCTGGGGTATTTCCACCGTTTTGTCCCGTTGGACGAACTGCGCCAAGCCTGCGGCGTCTCGCGTGACGGCGCGCGCGCCAGCAATATAGTCAAGGCCGCGCGGGACTATGGCCTAGAGGCGCGCGGGCAGCAGCTCCCGATTGAAGCGCTCAACTCCCTTGCGCTGCCATTCATCGCCCACTGGTCGGCCGACCACTTCGTCGTCGTCGAAGGCCGGTTAGGTCGCGGTATCCGGATCAACGATCCGGCCCTCGGCCGACGCATCGTCGGTCACCAAGAATTCTACGAAAACTATTCGGGCGTCGCGCTAGAGTTCAAGCGCGGATCCAATTTCAAACCAGGCGGCTACAGGCAGGGTATGCTGCGGACCCTGTTCGGCTGGACATCTGGGTCAAGAGCCGCGCTCGTAGTGATGGCGGCCACAACCGTCATGCTTGCGCTGCCGTCGATTCTGCTCCCTGCGCTCATCAAAGTGTTCGTCGACGAGGTCCTAGTACGCCGATTCGACACCTGGCTGTTTCCCATCATCGTGGCGCTGCTGTTTGGAGTCGCACTGGAGGCCACTGTCACTTGGCTGCAACAGCGCGTGCTGATGCGTCTACAGCTGAAATTGGCAGTGATGATCGGTGCGCGCTTCCTGTGGCACGTCCTGCGCCTCCCGCTGCTGTTCCTTACGCAGAGCCAGCACGGCGACATCGTCAGTCGCGCCCACTCGGCCAATCAGCTTGCCATTCTGGTTTCCGGTCCCCTGCCGACAGCGGCCACCCAGTTGGCAATGGTGATTGTCTATGCAGGTGTGATGGCGGCCTACAGCCTCCCACTCACCATCGTCTCGATTTTGCTGGTGGCCTGCAACGTCGCTGCTGTCGCACTTGTGCGCCGCAGATTGAAGGACGGCAACATGGTCATCCTCAATATCAGTGCAAAAATAGCCGCCGCCGCGATGTCCGGCCTTCAGTCGATCGAGACCATTAAGGCCATGGGCTCCGAGTCGGATTTCTTCCGTATTTGGTCGGGCTACCAGGCGCACGCGGTGAACCAGTTCCAGTCGCGCGAACGCATTTCCCTGTCGCTGGGGGCGGCGCCGACCCTGCTCGGGCAGATCATGACGGCAATGGTTCTCTGCTTCGGCGCGGTCCTGATCATCTGGGGCGAGATGACCATAGGTGGTCTACTGGCGTTCCAGATGCTGCTCGGCAGCTTCATGAGTCCCTTGCAGCAGATCGTCAACCTCAGCCTTCAGCTTCAGGAGGCAAAGGGCCACTGGGCGCGGCTCGAGGACGTCCTTGCGGCGAAGAGCGATCCGCTTATCGAGGGGCATCCGGCGAAGGCGGCAGCACCGGTTGCGGAACCGCCCCGACAACTCTCCGGGCGAGTCGAGATAGCTGACCTAAGTTTTGCCTACGGCGCCTTCGACTTGCCCGTACTGCACGACATCAACCTAAAGGTCGAGCCGGGGCAGCGCGTCGCCTTCGTGGGTGGCAGCGGGAGCGGCAAGTCGACCCTGGTTCATCTTCTGCTCGGTCTCTACCCCCCGCGCTCGGGAAGCGTGCTCTACGATAACTACCCGGTTGCCGAGGTGCCCCGCGACGTCTTCACCTCGAACGTCGCTTGGGTGGATCAGGACATCCGCCTGTTCGAGAGCACAATTCAAGACAACCTCGCCTTGTTCAATCGTGCTACCGCCCCGCGTTCGATCGTGCGCGGGGCGCGGGACGCTTGTATTCACGAAACGATCCTGGGACGTCCCGGCGGATATGAGGGCATGCTGAGCGAGGGGGGCACCAATCTGAGCGGTGGCCAGCGCCAGCGCCTCGAGATTGCCCGCGCCCTGGCCCGCAACCCAACGATTCTCGTGCTGGACGAGGCGACTGCCGCGCTGGATGCCGTCACCGAAGCGCAGATCGACCATAACATGCGGCTGAGGGGCATGACATGCTTTATTGTTGCCCAGCGGCTCAGTACCATTCGTGACTGCGATCAGATCTTCGTGTTCGAGAATGGCACCATCGTGGAACGAGGCACGCATGAAAAGCTCAAGGCGGCCAACGGCGTCTATGCCGCCCTTGTGAGGGCTGGATGAACATCGTCGACGTCCTCCTCAATAATAGCGCCAAACTCAATGCGATCATTACGCTGAGCTGGAAGGCACCTGGATCGACGCTCGCATCGGCGCTGGGCATTGCCGGACAGCGCCGGATTGTGGGCGGAAACAACACGCTCGATGTCACGACAGTGGACCGGATATGGCTCGTGCTTTCGGGATCCGTCGAAATATTTCTTGTGGACAGATACGGTCGGTACCCGTTTCTGTCAGTCGAGGCGGGTGGGCTAATCGATTCCCTGCCGGCCGGCGATGAGTTCCGCTTCATTGGCGTGCCATCAGCCGACACTGAGATCGTCGAGACGACGCGCAAGGCGCTGTGGGAGCTTGCGTCTAACGTGGAGGCCCGGCCGGCGCTCGAACAAGCCCGGAACGGCTGGCTTGCGTTGCTGGCCCCATGGCAGGCCAGGCCATCTAGCCAAGACCCAGGCTTGGCACTTGCCGAAAGAGCCGTAAGGGCGGCTATCGCCAGCCGTGCAGGGGAACTTGCCCAAAACTCCGCGGCGCATGAAGCGTCACGTCTCGCGGCGGAAGGCGATTTCGCCACGGAGTTGGGCAACCTCGTTGATCTGATAAGCATCAAAACTGCGGTCGAAGGCAGTGAGGAAACCGAGACGATCGGCACGATCGCCGCTCGCGTGGCACGTGCGCTCGGCCATCCGGCGCTGCCGCGGCGTCGCAATAAGATTACGCCACCCCCGCTGGCCCGGGCCATCGACGAGATCGCTCGGGACAACCACCTACAGTATCGGGAACTGATCTTGGAGGGCCGTTGGTGGGAAGGCGACCTCGGCCCACTGCTAGCGACCGTGGGACCCGAATCCGCACCCTGCGCGCTGATCCGCTCCGGCAATCGCTACCTGTGTTACGGCCGTGGCGCCCCGCAGGCAGTGGATGCCAAGACCGGCGCAACGATCAACCGCACCGCCTACGCCTTCTACATCCCGCTTCCTGACGGCATGCTAACCGGTTGGCGCCTCCTGCGCTTCGGCCTGCATAACTGCCGTGCCGACGTGCTCGCCATCATCGCTACGATGGTTCTGACCGGCCTTTTCTCACTCGCCTCCCCGATGACCCTCGGCTGGCTGCTGGACCCCATCATTCCAGATGCCGAACTCGACCAAGTCGGCGTGATCAGCGGCCTGCTGCTGTTGTTAGCGCTCGGCATGACCAGCACAAATCTCGTGGAGTCGCTGAGCGGCCTGAGATTGGAGGCGCGCGCGGACAACCGCATCCAGGCCGCTGTGTGGATCAAGCTCCTCAACCTGCCGGTGCCATTCTTCCGCGGCTTCACGGCGGGCGACCTCGCCAGTCGCGCCGATAGCATCAACGTCACCCGCAAGCTGATCAGCCGATCAATCATGACGGTCTTCTCGGGCGCTGTGTCGATGATCTTCAGTGTCGGCCTGATGCTCTACTTCGAATGGCGCGTGACCTTGCTACTGGTGCTCGTCTCGGTGCTGTTCGCCGGCGTTGCCTATCTGATCGGCAAGAGCATCCTGAGCTACAATTTCGAATCGCTCGAGCTGTCGGGAAAGCAGCAGGGCACTGTCCTGCAGCTGCTGGGCGCTATCGCGAAGTTGCGGGTGGCCGGCGCCGAGCGCGAGGCGTTCCTCGTTTGGCTCCGCACCTACCGGCGCACGGTGACCCTCAGCCTGCGGCAGAGCATCCTGAGCAATTGTCTCTCTATTCTGCGATCTGGCTTCGGACCGCTGCTGACCGTGGTCGTGCTGGTTGTTCTGGGTGCGCACAGCGGAAACCTGTTCGCCTTCTTCCGCTCGACCAACGACCCGCGTCCCTATACGCCGCTGATGTCGGTCGCCGAGTTTGCGAGCTTTAACGTTGCTCTTGGCCAGTTCGTCAGCGCAGTCATGTCGCTGACCCGCGCGTCGCTGTTCATCGTCATACTGCAAGCCTACTTCCAGCGTGTCCGTCCGATCCTCGAGGCGAAGGAGGAACGGATCGGTCAGGGCAGCCAGTTCTCGCGGGTGAGCGGCGAGATCGAGCTGCGCGACGTGCGTTTCCGTTATGCGCCGGACGCGCCGCTTGTTCTGAAGGGCCTGTCGATGCGCATCCCGGCCGAGCGGTTTGTCGCCTTGGTCGGCTCATCCGGCGCTGGCAAGTCGTCCATCATCCGACTCTTGCTGGGCTTCGACGTTCCCGAGTCGGGCAATATTTATCTCGACGGTACCGACCTCCGCTTTGTCGATCTCCGGGATATGCGGCGTCAATACGGCGTCGTGCTGCAAAACGGCCGCCTGCTAGCAGGCTCAATCTACGACAACATTGCAGCCGGCCTCCCGCTTTCCGAAGACGAGGCGATGGAAGCACTGCGTATTGCCGCCCTCGATGATGTGGTCAAGGATCTCCCCATGGGGCTACACACCGCCATCGCCGAGGGCGGCATGACATTCTCCGGAGGCCAGCGCCAGCGGCTGTTGATTGCGCGCGCCGTTACACGCAAACCGCGCGTCGTGATCATGGACGAGGCCACCAGCGCGCTCGACAATGTCACGCAGCGTCGCGTCATGGACAATCTGCGCAGCCTCCGGTGCACCCGGGTCGCCATCGCTCAGCGGATGTCAACCCTGGAGTCCGCCGACCTGATCTACGTTATCAATGACGGCCGCATAGCTGAAAGCGGCAGCTATCTCGAGCTGTTGCAGAAGGGGCGGATTTTCAAGCGGCTCGCACAACGCCAGCTTCTCTAAAAGGGGCCGGAACAAGAACTGTTCCCAGCAACACCCGGCCATTATGGTTCTGTCGCAAACTTTTCGGAAAGGTCATTTGCTGCATAACGCTTGCTCTTTTTTCCGGGTTTTGTCATGTACAAAGGCCGCCATTTTGATCGATCCGTGATCCTACTGTGGGTTCGCTGGTATCTTGCCTACAATCTCAGCCTGCGTGATCTGGAAGAGATGATGGCCGAGCGCGGCATTCACGTCGACCATTCCACTGTCCACCGCTGGGTCGTGCACTTCTCGCTTGAGCTGCTGGACCGATTCAACCGGCGCAAGCGGAGCGTCACTGGAAAAGTACGCCTCCGGCGGAGGCCGCCTTGCGGGAGGATGGCATGGTAGCGAGGCTGCGCTCTTAAGGTCGTCCTTACCAGCGTAGTTAGCAGCACAGCATGAGCCATGTGACGTTGTTGACCGGGCCGGAGCGGCGGCGTCGTTGGAGTGAAGAGGATCAGTGCCGGATACTGGCGGCGGCATTCGCGCCCTTGTCCACGGTGGCGGCGGTAGCGCGTCAGTACGATGTCGCGACCAGTCTGACCTATAAGTGACGCCGCACGCTGAGAGCCCGCGAAACGGGCTTTGCCGAAGTTATCGTGGTTCCCGATGAGCCTGTCGCCGCTTCGGTGCCGGCGGCGCCCCCAGCGGTGATCGAGCTGGAGATCCCGGCAAGGTGCGTCTGCGGATTCCGCTGACCACGCCGCCGACACTGGCGGCGGCGAGGGTGAGGGCGCTGGGCGTTTCATGATCCCGGGTGCGTCGAGCGACGCGCGAGTTGCGGGTAACGTTCCGCGGCGGCCGAGACCGCAAGTTTAAGGCGCTGGGTGACGTTCGAACGCGCCATGCATCTTCCGCCTCGGTTGCGCGAGCACAAGAAACGACTCGCTCTACGCCAAGCCGCATGACCACCACTCCGGCAGCGGGCGTGCCTTGGATTCCGAACTGCAATCTATCCAGCGGGTTTACTTGGATACGCCCCCTAACCGCGGGCATCATCCACGCCGTGACTGCCCATCGTAAGCGATCATGCACGTGGCTGAGCGTAGATCTCAGCCTGGGCTCATCCTCGAAGCCGGCTCGATCTCGCTTCTCAATTCACATGCGCGAGTCAGCATCGGGATGGCGCTTTCAGTGGCATGTAAGGCGGTTGCGGCTCGGCAACTCGGACGCCTTTCTAGAGAGAGCAAAGCGTCGGGTCACAGACATGTTTGTCCCAAGACAAGGACGACCTTCATCGCTACAGGAACTTGCGGCTCACTGGAATGAAGATGCAGTCCGTCCCACCTTGGAAGACGTTGACGGATATCTTTGCGCCATTCGTTTTGCGAGTGAGCACAGCCTGACCATTAGTGAAAATGCCGCGGCTTCGCAAAGAGCTCCAATAACGTTGGCAGGAACGCGACTTTCCAGAATGGCAGCTTAATGCGATGCAAAGCACGACATAGTCCGGCATCAATGTCTCCGCTTGGAACCGCCGGCCTACTTGCCACGCCGGCCGGGCGCTGGTCTGGCAAGTGGGCTTTCCGTTTGCCAATGCGTTCGTTGCCGGCCCTCACGGGGCGGAGTCCCTGCGATGAGCGCCTCACCTGCGAGGCTACATGGCGGCCGTGGAGATTACCTCAGCAGCGGCGCCCGATCGGAAACCTTAGCACCTCAGCGCTTTGACGTGGCTGCTTGAACTCTTCGACGGCAACCGCCTCAATTAGCAGGTCCAAGGCTTCGCGGCCCCTTTGACTCATCGGGTCATCCCCACAAAGGTAGTCATACGCTCGATCTAAATGCACTCGGGCGGCGGAAAAATCGCTTGTCATATCATAGAACCTCTC
>NZ_JAMYTH010000035.1:0-60310 GCF_040322415.1 Mesorhizobium sp. M0152 | reverse complement strand
GTTTTCCGGGCTTATCGGAATGGGCCCTTTGCAAATCGACCGGCAACATCAGTACCGCCGGGCCCGGCTTGCCGCTGGCAGCGGCAATGAACGCCTGGTCGCAATGATCTTCGACCCCATCGACACTCTCCAGGAGACGAAACCACTTGGTCACCGGAGCGAACAAGGCCTTATGGTCATATTCCTGAAAGGCATTCTTCCCGATATGCGAGCGGTCCACCTCCTGCATGATCGCGACGATCGGCACGCCCGCTTTCATTGCCTCCGCGAAAGGTGCGACCGCGAGTGCCGCGGCGGGGCCATTTTGGCAGATCATGACGGGCACGCGGCCCGAAACGCGCGCGAAACCGTCGGCGATCGCGCCGCCGCTGTTTTCCTGGCGGTAGGTGATATTGCGGATGCCACGATCCTCGCAGGCGAGCACCAGCGTCGTCGGTACGCTTTGCCCCAGAATGAATTCGATGCCATGCCGGACCAGCCTGTCGGCGATCACGTCGACGACAGTCCGTTTGGCGCTTGCCATTACGTGGTCTGCTACCATTGCGTGGCCTCCTGCTCTTGCGGGCGACCTCGACGAGATTGCCGTCCAGGTCGCGGAAGTAGATCGAGGTCATCGCGCATGCTCAGTGACAGAAAGCCAAGTCGTTGCGTCGTCCGGCCAGCCATGAAGAAACAAGACTGCCTTGTCCTGCTGCTCATGGCCTTCCTGAAGAAGGGGCTATTTCAGGCACATTCGTGGTCGCCATCTACGGCGCGATGAAGAATGCAGGTTCCGATAACTAACATTGGACGCGCCGGTGTGTTCCAACGTGAGGTCGTATCTTTCGGCGGATCAGACCATGTCGATGCGATCGGACGCACAGCCCGGGCTCTATGGTTTATCCCGATCTCAAGGTCGATTTGCGGTTCAAAGTGATTGCCGCTCAAAGTTTCATCCACCGGCTGACGATAGACTTCAAGCGATTGAAGGCGCGCGGATGTCGAATACCGCGCAACAAGTGGCTTTGAACACTGAAAAGAGGCGGTGACCGATCTCGTGCGGGATCTGTTCCCGGGGAAACGAAGTTATATCTCTGGATTGTTAGGGAGATGGGCGAAAACGTCATGCGTAGACTGAACGATAAGCTCTGCGTCGTCACAGGTGCCGCACGTGGCATCGGTCGTGCGATCGCCGCAAGCTTCCACGACGAAGGCGCCGGGTTCGGCGAGGCGGTCAGCCAGGTTGCCAGCAACTGCAACACCGATCCACCGTGATCGGTGGCGGCAAGGCCGCCCGCGACCGCGTATGATCCGCGACGCTTCCCGTTCTGATGCTGGTGAGGGCGCCCTTCGGGCCACTTTCAGATCAGCAGCAAGCCCTTCATGCTGGAATGGCCCTTGCGTCCGATGATGATGTGGTCGTGCACGGCGACGCCCAGTCGCTTGGCCGCGTCGATGATCTCCTTCGTCATCTCGATATCGGCCCGTGATGGCGTCGGGTCGCCTGACGGATGGTTGTGGACCAGGATGATCGCGGTCGCCGAGAGTTCGAGCGCGCGCCTGACCACCTCGCGCGGGTAGACGGGCGTGTGGTCGACGGTGCCGACCTGCTGCACCTCGTCGGCGATCAGCGCGTTTTTCTTGTCGAGGAACAGGATGCGGAACTGTTCGCGCTCCTCGAACGCCATGGCCGAGCGGCAATAGGCGAGAAGCTGCGTCCACGACGCAAGGACTTCGCGGCCACGCACCTCGCCGCGTGCCATGCGCTGCGCGGTCGCCACGACAACCTTCAGGTCGAGCGCCACCGTTGGGCCAATGCCCTTGACCTCCTGCAACAGACTGACCGGTGCGCCGAGCACTTCGGCCAGCGTGCCGAAACGCGCCAGCAGCGCCTTGGCGACCGGCTTGGTATCGGCGCGAGGGATCAATCGAAACAGCAGGAGTTCCAGAAGTTCATAGTCGGGCAGGGCGTCCGGACCGGCCGAGGCAAAGCGCTCGCGCAGGCGGTCGCGATGGCCGAGATAATGCGGCTTTTCGTCGAGCGGCTTGGTTTTCGCTGGCCGGATCGGCGCTTCGGCGAAGAAACTCCGCTCGTCGTCGTCGCTTGTGTTCCCCATACGCCGCCCACGCTCCCCGGCACAGACCTTAAAACCGTTCCGGCTCGGATTGAAACAGTTCTGTTCTCCGAGCGCCAGACGATCCACACAAGAGATCGTTCCGGCCTCACCATCGGCTTCCGGCTTGCTTCGCACAGGCGGCAAGATGAAGCCACGATTGCGCAACAAAACTCACCAGCCCATGATCTGCGCACGCCTTTGACGCGGCTGCGGCTTCGTGCCGAGCGCATGGATGATGGCCGGACCGTCTCTCGATCGTGGCCGACATCGTCGAGGGTCACGGCACAGCGAAACTAAGCCGGCAGGCCTGGCCGATCGAGTTTTTTGGGTGACAGCGTGAAGATCTCGCAGCCGGTGTCGGTCACGCCGATCGTGTGTTCGTATTGCGCTGACAGCGAGCGGTCGCGCGTCACCGCCGTCCAGCCATCCGACAGGACTTTTACGTGCGGACGGCCGAGATTGATCATTGGCTCGATGGTGAAGATCATGCCGGGCCGCATCTCGACGCCTTCATTGGCGCTGCCATAGTGCAAGATGTTCGGCGCGTCGTGGAACAACTGGCCGACGCCGTGGCCGCAGAAGTCGCGCACCACCGAGCAGCGCTCCCCTTCGGCATAGGTCTGTATGGCGGCGCCGATGGCGCCGGTACGGGCGCCGGGCCGGACCGCGGCGATGCCGCGCATCAGGCATTCATGGGTGACTTCGAGCAGGCGCTCGGCCGCACGCTTGATCGTGCCGACCGGGTACATACGCGAGGAATCGCCGTGCCAGCCGTCGAGGATGTAGGTGACGTCGATGTTGACGATGTCGCCATCCTTCAACGGCTTGTTGTCGGGGATGCCATGACAGACGACATGGTTGATCGAGGTGCAGGACGATTTCGTGTAGCCGCGATAGTTGAGCGTCGCTGGCAGCGCGCCATGATCCATGCCGAACTCGAAGACGAAACGGTCGATGGTTTCAGTGGTGACGCCGGGACCGACCATCGGCACCAGTTCGTCCAGGCAGCGCGCGGTGAGGTCGCATGCCTTGCGCATGCCGGCAAAGCCGTCCTCGCCGTAGAGGCGGATCTGGCCGGTGTTTCTGAGCGGTGCCGTGCCGGCGTCGAGATAAGTGACCATTTTGTCCGTATGAAGATAAGGCCCGCAGGAGTGCCGGCGTGAAAATCCCTCCCAGATTTGGCACTTGAGGGCGAAAGGTTCAAGGAAGAACTGCCCGATGCAGCCGGGCCGCCGGGATATTCGTCTCGTCGAGACAATCTTTTGCCGGTTTGCACCGCCGCTTGCTTTCCGTTCCCGCTATGCGTTAGGGCGGGTGATCTCTTGGAGATCGCATCCGCTCACGACGGACAGCGCCAGATCGCTTGATGCGCGGCTGACGACAGCCTGCTACTGGGCGCTCGCCGAGACGCTCGGCCTGTCGGCAACCGGGGCGCTCGTGCTCGGCCTCCTTTCGCCATACCGTCGTCTCTCGTGCTGCTTGTGGCGGTGCGGATGACGTTCGACGCGGAGACCGATCCCGCCAACCAGCAGCCGCTGGCTCCAAGGTGCCCGCGGCCGAAGGCTGGCGGAACGCCTGGGCAGAAAAGCGCCGTGGCAAAACGCCTGTTTCCGCAGTGGCGACACATTCCCGCGCCACAAAAGGATCAGAGCAACTTTTTACGACGAACGGCGTTGCCTGGGCGACGCCAGTTCGGGAGATGTCGGATGGATAGATTGCAATTCAAGGTGCCGGTGCGCATCGCGCCCGGCTCCGGCTTGCCGGTCGAGGAGATCTATAGCGTCGAGCAGGCGCTCGATTTTCTTCAGGACTGGCCGGCGCGCCGTCAGGGACCGGTCTATCAGAAGGCCTTCAACGCCTGCTTTGGCGCCACGGTGGACGTGGTCAAGACCGAGGATGCCTGCCGGGCGTTCATGGCGTTCTGCCGCGTCACCGGCCTGATGGCCAGCGATATGACGCCCCCGCGCAGGCGCGGCGGCCAGACGAGGACGCTGCAGGCCTGAGTCCCAATTCTCCCCCGTTTCGATTTGGAACACCGGCGATCGCACGACGGTGGCGGGCGGGGATCACTGCCTTTGGGAAGCGCGCGCGGACGCTTTTCCGTATCGTTAAGCTTCCGTTTCCACCTTCGCGGCTACGCCATTGCTTGTTCAGCAATGGTTGATTCGTTGCGTCAGTGTCATGGTTCGGAAGATGTCCCCAGAAAAAGTCCGTGCATTCCCAATCGACCGTCAGGTTTTCTTGGTCCGAGATGTTGCCGCCAAACTGGACAAGCTGCATGGCGAGACCGCCACTTCCTTCTGGAGGGCCAAAGCGGCGGAGCTGCTTGATCTCGTCGTTGGATCGGGCAGGGACAAGGCGACGGCCAATGATGAAGTGCGCAGGTTCTTCCTTGCCGTACAACGAGAGATGTTGGTTGGAGCGGTGGCTAGGCCTGCGCCAAGTCTTTCCGCCTGAAGCAGGCCAGCGGCACGAATTACTCGGAACCCGCAACAATGAAAAAAGCCCGCACCGGCGAACCGGTGCGGGCAACAAGGAACATGCTTGGAGACGGTGAAGTCAAAAACAGCACGTCCTTGAATTGTTTATTCCGTCGCGCCAGTGGTTTCGTCGGATGTGTCATCCGTGGTGTCCGCCGGATCTTCCGTGGTGTCCTTGGCCAGGAACTTGTCCAGCGCCGCCTGGAGGGACAGCGTGGCTTGCGGCGATGCCGGTGTGGTCGCCACGACGCTGAGGGCTTTTGTCAGGCCGCTGGTGGAAGAATCCTTTGCCGCCGCGGATGTCGCGGCTCCGTGCCCCTGCGATCCTGCTCCAGCTGAATTCCCGCCGTTACCTTGCCCGCCCCCATTACCCTGCCCGCCACCATTACCGTGGCCGCCGCCATTGCCGCCGGGTCCCGAGAATGCCGGGGAGGCGAGAAGCGAGAGCGCCGCAACCGCCGCGAGCAGACTGGTTCGAGTTTTCATGATTCATCCTTCGAGTCGGCCGCCCGCTCAGGAAATCATGCGACCATGCTAATGAACCCGCCAGACGGACCTTGGTCCGAGTTTGCCGGGCATTGGTCTTATCGCGAACGCCAGCCGGCCGATCCTGCCCCATAACGGGTCACTTGCAGTCGCCTTCCATCCGCGCCGTCGGTTAACCGTTGCCGGCGCGGGACGCGAGTTTTGTTCGTCCAGCTGCCTTGCGTCGCCATTCAGCCAAAACGAACCTCTTTCTTTGGGAGCCGATACATCCTTGATCAAAAATCAACCGAACTTTTTAGCCATTCCTTCACACATGCGTGCTTTCTAATCTATCTCATGGCCTTCAGTTGCTTCACGCGAATTCGACGCATAGCGCACGGTATGTGCCGGGGCACAACCGCAAACGTTGCCACCATTTTCGCCCTGACCTTGCCGATCGTTGTCGGCGCGGCGGGCTTCGGTGTGGAGACCTCCTACTGGTATTACAACAGCCTGAAACTTCAGGCGACAGCCGATGCTGCGGCCTATGCCGGCGCGCTCGAACAGATCTCAGGTTCCGATAAGCCGACGATCGTCGCTGCCGCGAACCAGTCGGCCGCGACCAATGGCCTTGGCGCAGGCACGATCGTCGTCAATACACCGCCGACGTCGGGGCCGAATACGGCGAAGAAGGCGGTCGAGGTCATCGTCGGCCAGAATCTCGACCGGATGTTCACCTCTATCTTCACGCAGAGCCAGGTACCCGAACAGGCGAGGGCGGTGGCCCTCATCACCGATGCCTCGAAGGCCTGCATGCTCGCGCTCGATCCATCCGCCTCGCAGGCGGTGCTGTTTTCGGGCAACACCACAGTGAAGGTCACAGGCTGCTCGGTGATGTCCAATTCCATCGCTTCGGATGCAATCAAGCTTCAAGGCTCGGCTGGGCTCCAGGCCGATTGCCTGATAACGGCGGGGGGCGTCTCTCTCAGCAATCCCGTCACAACCGTCTGCGCGGCGCCGATCACCCAGGCCCTGCCTGCCGCCGATCCGTTCTCCAGCCTGCCGGCGCCGGCGCCCACCAACCCGTGCAGGAATGTCAACGGCGGCAAAACCACGCAAACACTCCAGGCCGGCACATACTGCAGCGGCATGAACCTCAACGGCAATGTCGCGCTTTCTTCAGGGACCTATGTCGTCCAGGGAAATTTGAAGATCAACGCCGGCGCGGTCATCACCTGCGCCGCACCCTGCACCGACGGCGTTACCATCTATATGGCCGGCAGTTCGACAGTGAGCATGAACGGCAACGCCACCGTGAACCTGAGCGCGCCGACCGCAGGCACCTATTCCGGTGTGCTGTTTTATGGCGACAGGACGGGGGCTGCGGCGCAGAGCACCTTCAACGGCACGGCGGACTCGCTGCTGACGGGCGCGCTTTATTTCCCCAAGCAGCAGGTCAACTATCTCGGCAATTTCTCGGGCCAGAACGGCTGCACCCAGGTCGTGGCTGACCTGATTCAGTGGTCCGGGAATTCGACCATCAACCAGGATTGCACGAGCCTCGGAATGCGGGACATTCCGGCCACGCAATCCGTAGCGCTGGTCGAGTAGCCTGCCGTGGAACGCCCATCGGTGCCGATTCTGAGCGACGATGCGGGTGTCGCGGCGGTCGAGTTCGCCCTGGTGCTCCCCATCCTATGCCTGGCGCTGCTTGGCATCGTCGACGGGTGGTCCTATGTGACAAGTTCACTGTCGATGCGCGCCGGTGTGAAGACCGCCGCGAACCTGATCATGGCAGGATCGACCGATGACACGGCGACCACGGCCGTCGCGATTTCGACCTGGGAAAAGCGCCCAGCGGATGGCCAGGTCACGTTAAGCCGGGTTTACATGTGCGGCACGACCGTGGTCGACGCTTCCACCTTGTGCGGTGGGTCGAAGCCGTCAGCGATCTATGTCCAGATCCAGGCATCGGCCACGTGGGAGCCGCCCTTTACCTTCGGTGTCTTTGCCGACTCCAGGGCCGTCGGCCACCTGGAGGTGATCCGTGTCCGCTAGATCGATTTGTCGTTTCGCGCAGAACCGCCCCATCCCTCTGTTTTCAGGCAAGTCCGGACGAAAATCCATTTTCTGGAATTGCTCTGGGGCAATCGCGTTCAGGCGGGACCATTCAGGCGGGGCCGGGCTGGAATTCGCGTTGATCGCGCCTTTCCTCATCATGCTGCTGTTCGGGATCTTCGCTTTCGGTTGGGCAATGCATTCCGAGTCCACCGTCCGCTATACGCTGGAGACATCATCACGCTCGCTTCAACTCCACAACACGCTGACCCAGGCCGACATCCAATCGATCGCCACGCAGAAACTGCAGGCTTTGGGTCTGCAGGATGTGAACGTCACGATCGCCATCGATCCGGCGAGCGGCGGCTTTCGCATGGCGCATCTGACGGCTACCTATGCCCTCGTCGTCAACTTTCCCTACTTCAGCGCTTTGCCGATCAACTACGCGACCACCGTGGCCGTGCCGCTGGTCGGCAGTTAGGCCGTGGTTCGCTTTCGGTTGCCGTCCATCGAAAGCAGGTAGTCGCCTCCCAGCCATACGTGGGGGGCAACGACGCCTTATATTAGCAATACACGATATATTAACGGCTCTGACGCAGCCTTCCACACCACGAAGACAGAAGAACACCTCCTCATCGACGTTCCAAATGCGCGCTGGAGCGCGGGGACGCTCGACCAATGCGGAGCAAACGCATGATTGTCGGAGCAGCTCTCGAACAATTGCTACGGTTGATTCATCGCCGAGCCATGAAATTGGCGGCACTGCCGGAGGATGAAAGGGATTCGCATTACGATCTCATCCGCCTGTCATGTTGCGCGGCCGCGGAGCACATTGGGCAAAGTCCCGATGTGGCGGCCATCACGGCAAACGACATGGTTGAATTTGTTCGGGCACTGGTCGGAATCATCGAGGTGGGCTGTGCATCGGACCATGGGCGAGGCGTCGAACGACCACCGTCGGCACGACATTTTGGTAGCCGGGAGAACGGCACTACGCGCATTTAGGCACGGGCACGCCGGCTCACGGCGGCGAATTTATTATTGGCCAGCCTGAATGACGATCGTCGTAACGAACTCTCTCGCCTCAACTCGCTTTGGGCAATGATCGGGACTATCCGGCCACGCTGCCCCAGCGCATTCTCCTTTAGACGCCGCAACCGTTTCGCCGGGCTGTACGCTCGCGGCCTGGCTGGTGCCGGACGATGAAAGGAGAACCGTCTGAGTGATGAGAGCCGAGGAGGCGGCAACTTGTATCAGAACGGCGGCAAAAGCGATCTTTTTGAGCATGCGAACAAACGCACCGAGCTGCCGCTTGTTCCCCCGCCTGCCTCATCGGTGACTTGAAATGTCTGGTACGCCCAAGGGGAATCGAACCCCTGTTACCGCCGTGAAAGGGCGGTGTCCTGACCGCTAGACGATGGGCGCGCTCAGATGAAAGCGGCTTATACTGGCGTTGCGTGCAACCGGCAACCCGTCAGGTGCCGCCTTGGACAACTTTTTTCCAGGCTGTCAAAGCCGTGATTTCCAGAGCTCTGGAAGTCTTGATATGCCGGCAAGACGCCGCATCGCTTCGTCATCAACTCGCTGGTGAAACGGGGCCTTGGCCGGACTTGTGCTCAAGGTGATGCGGCCGAGATCGTTGGTGACGCCGATATAGACAGTGCCGCGTTTCCGACTCGCGCGCATGTAGACATAGCCGGTCATGCCTCAACCATAACGGGCGATCGAAGCGCCGACTATCCGCTGCATTCTCCGGCAGGCGTCGCGGCATGGATCCTAGGGTCTGCGCCGCGACTTCAAAGCGCTGCTCCGGTGCGGAATTCCGTTTCGCTGCGATCTTCGACGGCCATCACAGCATGGGCCCCAGCCTCTTTGCGACGGAGCTTCGCAGTGCTAGCCGTCGCTACCGCCGCTGCGGCGACGGCAGCGCCAGTTCCAGTCGCGTTCGGGGCCGACGTCGACGTGGACGGATTCGGTGTGGCAGTAGGTGCCGACGCCACCGCGGCCGGGCATGGTCCTGATGTAGCTCGCCAGTTCCCATTTGGTGACGCCGGGCACCTGGATGTCGGCGGCGGCACAGTACATGTGCAGCGAATTCTTGGCGCCGTTGGCGCGGCGGTTGCGGGCAGGGTCGCGATAGCCCGAGGTGACCATCATCTTGCGGCCGTAGTGGCCCTCGATGGTCTTCAGCACGCGGACCAGCGACGGCTTGAGGCAGGCGACGTCGACGCTTTCGTTCTGCTTGAGCAGGCCGTTGGGCGCCAGGCGGGCCATGCCGGCGGCGGACGCGACCTGATAGGAGCCGCCGATCGGCCCCTCGTCCTCGTTGAGGTCAACGTCGCTTTCGTCGTCGAGGCCGGATTTGCGCTTGATCTCGAACAGGGCCGTCTGGCGGACGCCGGGCAGGGCATCGCCGCCGGTGATGTGGCCGGTTTCGCCGCCGAGCGAGGCGAGTTGCACAGGCTTTGCCGCGGAATCGGCCGAAGCAAGCGTGATGATCGGCTTTGCCGCCGGCGCCGGGCTGGCCTGCGCGACGGTGGGTTGTTCACCCGACCTGGTGTTTACGAGCGGTGCGGGCTTCGCCGAGGCCGGCGTGGCGCCAAACATCGAGGCCAGGAACCCTTTTTTCTTCTCGATCGGCGCCGGTTCGCCCGCGGTCACATAGACCGGATTGTTCATCGCGGGCGTCGCCGCCGGCTTCGGCGCGGTCACACTGGCATCGGCCGCGGCGACTTTTTGCGCGGCCGCATCGGTCGGCTGCGCCGCCTCTGCCTGCTGCTGCAGCGACTGCGGCGTTTGGCCGACGATCGCTTCGGCGCCTGCCGGGGCAGTGAGCGGAAAGGCGGCTCCGGGCTTGGTCATCGGCAGATAGGCGACCTTCTCGGGGAGTGCCGTGTCGCTCTCGCTCATCACGGTCGTCTGCTCGGTCGCCACCTGCGATGTCGAATCGGCGACGGCAACTGACTTGCCGGACGAGGCGGCATTGATGTCCGACGTGGAAGCATTGTAGCCCGGCATTCCAACCGACATTGTCGGGTCGCCGGCAGAGGTGCAGGAAGCCAGGAGCACGGAGCAGAGCGCTGCCACGATGACGCGGCGTTCTCCCTTTGCGAGGCTCCATCCTGCTGATTTCAAAGTCAAATTCCCCCTCGATGTCCGGTCGGTATATCCTTGGCGCGGCCCTGATGCGTCGCTGTCCAAGGTGACTTTGTCTCCGATCCGGAAACGAGACCTGTGTCAAATCCGCAAGCTTGAAAGTATTTTTGCAGGAATCGCCGAATTGAGGCCGCTTGATGATTGACGGCACCATTTCGCCCTCTTTTGCCGGCCCGTCAACTCACCAGACATTACAGTCGGTTACACACGCACCTTGACATAGGTGCCGGGAGCATCGCCCAAGGTTTTCATATGCTTGCCGGGTTTACGGGCGGGCACGCGGGTGTCGTCCTTGGCTTCTATCCAGCTCTGCCAGTGCGGCCACCAGGATCCGGGATGATCGGTGGCGCTGGCTAGCCACTGGTTGAAATCGCCTGTCGGCGCGCCGCCGGTCCAGTACTGATATTTGTTGGATGCTGGCGGGTTGACGACGCCGGCGATATGGCCCGATCCCGCCATCACATATTCGACCTGGCCGCCGAAATATTTCGAGCCGAGGAATACCGAAAGCGCCGGCGCGATGTGATCCTCCCTGGAGGCGAGGTTGTAGACCGGGATGGTGACATCCCTGAGCGAGACCGTGTGACCGGCGAGTTCCATCGTGCCGCGCGACAGATTGTTCTCGAGATAGCAGTTGCGTAGGTAGAACGAATGATTGGCCGCCGCCATGCGGGTGGAATCCGCGTTCCAGTAGAGCAGGTCGAAGGGCAGGGGATCCTTGCCGCGCATGTAGTTGTTGACGACATAGGGCCAGATCAGGTCGCCGGAGCGCAGCATGTTGAAGGCGGTGGCCATCTTGGTGCCTTCGAGATAGCCCTTTTCGCTCATCGATTTTTCGACCGCCGCGACCTGCTCCTCGTCGACGAAGACTTTCAGGTCGCCGGCATGGGTGAAGTCGACCTGAGTGGTGAAGAAGGTCGCCGATTTGATGCGGTCGTCGCCTTCCCTGGCCATCAGCGCCAGCGCCGCCGCCAACAGCGTGCCGCCGACGCAATAGCCGATCGCGTTGACCTCTTTTTCGCCGGTGGCCTTCTCGATCGTGTCGAGGCCGTATTGCAGGCCCTCCCTGATATAGGCTTCCCAACTCTTGGCGCCGTGGCGTTCGTCCGGATTGATCCAGGAGATGACGAAGACGGTGTGGCCTTGCTCGATCGCCCAGCGGATGAAGGATTTCTGCGGGTTCAGATCGAGGATATAGAACTTGTTGATCCATGGCGGGCAGATCAGCAGCGGCCGTTTAAGCACCGTCTCGGTCGCGGGATCATATTGGATGATCTCGGCGACATCGCTGCGGCCGACCACCTTGCCGGGCGTCATGGCGATGTTCCTGCCGATTTCGAAGGGCGAATAGTCGGCCTGGCGCAGTTTCAGGTCGCCCTTGCCGGCGGCGATGTCCTCGGCCAGCATCTTCATGCCGCGCACCAGGTTTTCGCCATTGGAGGCGATGGTTTCCCGGAACAATTCGGGATTGGTCAGGATGAAATTCGACGGCGAGATGGCGTTGGACACCTGCTTGACGTAGAAGCTCGCCTTGTGACGGGTGTGCTCGTCCAGACCTTCGGCGTGCTCGACCAGTTCGGCCGCCCAGCGCGAGGTGACGAGATAGGCTTGCTTGAGGAAATCGAAAAAGGCGTTGCGGCCCCATTCCGGATCCTGGAAGCGCTTGTCGCCGCGCTCGGGCTTGACCGCGTCGTCGGTGCCCTCGGCGCTCGGGCTTACGCGCTGGATAGCGTTCGCCCACACGGTCATATAGCCGCCGAACAGCCGTGTCTGCGCTTCGAGCGCGCGCTGCGGATCGGCGAGCCAGTATTCGCTGAGCTTGGAAAACGTCTTGACCATGTCGACGACCGGTTCGGCGACGTGGTCGCGCACCTCGCCCTTTTCGCGCGGCTCGGCCCAGGCCGAAGCCGCCTTGCCGGCCTGCTCGATCATGCGCGCCATGTTCAGCGCGAAACGTTCCGGATCCTTCACCAGATATTGCTCGACGGTCGAAGGCTCGTCATCTTCCGCTTTGCCCGAATCGGGTGTTTTGGACATGGTTCGCGGGGTTCCTCCCGAAGCGTTTTCTTGACATATTAGCATGGGACATCCGCCAGGGTCCAATCTCGCTCTACCCCGGCTGCCAAGGAAACAATATGACGATTAACATTGGCGAGACTGTTTTTTTTGGCGCCGGACGCTTTTGCCGCGCCGGTGCGGCGATCTTCGTCCTGGGCGTTGCCGGGTGCGCGAGCGCGAACACCAGCGGTCCCACGCCTGTCGCGACGGATGCCGGTCCGAAAGACACCGGCACCTTTCCCAACCTGAACATCAAGCCGCAAGTGGCGGCACCGCAGTTCACCGAGGCCGAGAAGAACGCCAAGCTCGCCCAATTGAAGGCGGACGAGAACGCACAGGCGGGCAGGGGCGGCGGCGCCGGCGTCACCGATCAGGCGGCTTTGACGGCTCTGGCCAAGAAGCATGGCGATGAAACGCTGAAGCAGATCGAAGGCAAATGCGACCCCGCCCTCGACCCTACCTGCAAATGAGTATATAGCGCGCGCCCAACGCCCTTGATGTCCGGGGCCTTTCGATGTCTGGAACTGCCATGGAAGAATTTCACAAGGTTCGCCGGCTTCCGCCTTATGTCTTCGAGCAGGTCAACCGGCTCAAGGCCAGCGCCCGTTCGCGCGGCGCCGACATCATCGACCTCGGCATGGGCAATCCGGACCTGCCGACGCCCAAGGCCATCGTCGACAAACTGTGCGAGGTCGTGCGCGATCCGCGCACGCATCGCTATTCCTCGTCGCGCGGCATACCGGGCCTGCGCCGCGCCCAGGCCGCCTACTATAGCAGGCGCTTTGGCGTGAAGCTCAACCCCGACACGCAAGTGGTCGCCACGCTTGGTTCGAAGGAAGGTTTCGCCAACATGGCGCAGGCGATCACCGCGCCCGGCGACGTGATCCTTTGCCCCAATCCGACCTATCCGATCCATGCCTTCGGCTTCATCATGTCGGGCGGCGTCATCCGTTCGCTGCAGGTGGAACCCGATGATGGCTTCATCCCGGCGGTCGAGCGTGGCATCCGTCACTCGATCCCGAAGCCGCTGGCGCTGATCCTCAACTACCCGTCGAACCCGACGGCGCTGGTCGCCTCGCTCGATTTCTACAAGGACGTGGTGGCGTTCGCCAAAAAGAACGACATCATCATCCTGTCCGATCTTGCCTATTCGGAGATCTATTTCGACGGCAATCCGCCGCCCTCGGTGCTGCAGGTGCCCGGCGCCATCGACGTCTGCGTCGAGTTCACCTCCATGTCGAAGACCTTCTCCATGCCCGGCTGGCGCATGGGCTTTGCCGTCGGCAACGAGCGGCTGATCTCGGCGCTGACCCGGGTGAAATCCTATCTCGACTACGGGGCCTTCACGCCGATCCAGGTGGCCGCGGCACACGCGCTCAATGGCGACGGCGCCGATATCGCCGAGGTGCGCGATATCTATCACAAGCGCCGCGACGTGATGGTCGACGCCTTCGGCCGCGCCGGCTGGGCCATTCCGGCACCCGCGGCCTCGATGTTCGCGTGGGCGCCGATCCCGGAGCCGTTCCGGCATCTGGGCTCGCTCGAATTCTCCAAGCTGCTGATCGAGCACGCCGATGTGGCGGTGGCGCCCGGCGTCGGCTTCGGCGAGCATGGCGACGACTTCGTGCGCGTCGCGCTGGTCGAGAACGAGCACCGGATCCGGCAGGCGGCGCGCAACATCAAGCGCTTCCTGTCGACCAGCGCCAAGCAGCCCAACAATGTGGTGCCGCTTTCCGCTCACCGGTAAGCCTGCCCCTATACAATTTCGATCGATTTTTGAGGGATTTCGCCGGCTATGGCTGAAGCACTGCGTGTTGGAATTGCCGGTCTCGGCACCGTCGGTGCGTCGGTGGCGCGCGTGCTGCGCGACAAGGCGGCCGAACTGACCCGGCAGTGCGGGCGCGACATCGTCGTATCCGCTGTTTCGGCGCGCGACCGGAAGCGCGATCGTGGCGTCGATCTCGCTTCCGCAAAATGGTTCGACGATCCGGTCGAGATGGCGCAGACAGCCGCTATCGACGTGTTCGTCGAACTGATCGGCGGTGACGAGGGAGCGGCGCGGTCATCGGTGAAGGCGGCGCTCGAAGCCGGCCGCCATGTCGTCACCGCCAACAAGGCGCTGCTGGCCAGGCACGGTGTCGCGCTGGCCGAGGTCGCCGAGAAGAAGGGCGTGCTGCTCAACTACGAGGCGGCGGTGGCGGGCGGCATACCCGTCATCAAGACGATGCGCGAAGCGATGGCCGGCAATTCGGTCACCAGGGTGTTCGGCATTCTCAACGGCACCTGCAACTACATCCTGACCCGCATGGAGGCCGAGGGCATCTCGTTCGATGCCTGTCTGAAGGACGCTCAGCGGCTGGGTTACGCCGAGGCCGATCCGACCTTCGACATCGAGGGCCACGACACCGCGCACAAGCTGTCGATCCTGACCAGCCTCGCCTTCGGAACGAAGATCGCGGCCAACGACATCTATATGGAAGGCATTTCCAACATCAGCCAGGCCGATATTCGTGCGGCCGGCGATCTCGGCTACCGGATCAAGCTGCTTGGCGTCGCCCAGCGCACCGACAGCGGCATCGAGCAGCGCGTCCATCCGACCATGGTGCCTACGGCCTCGGTGATCGCGCAGGTGCACGGCGTCACCAATGCGGTGGCGATCGAGACCGACATTCTTGGCGAGCTGCTGCTCTCCGGCCCCGGCGCCGGTGGCAATGCCACCGCATCGGCCGTCATTGGCGACATCGCCGACATCGCCAAGAGCCGCCCCGGCTTTCAGCATGGCCCGGTCTTCGGCCGGCCGGCGAAGGAACTGAAGCCCTACAAGAAGGCGCAGATGCGCAGCCATGCAGGCGGCTACTTCATCCGGCTGACCGTGCATGATCGCATCGGCGTGTTCGCGGCAATCGCCAAGCGGATGGCCGACAACGACATTTCGCTGGAATCGATCGTCCAGCATGCTGTCAGCGGAGAGGCGGCGGCACAGAAGACCGTGATCCTGGTGACCCACGAGACCACCGAGGCCGCCGTGCGCAAGGCGGTGGACGGCATCACCAAGGACGGTCACCTGACCGACAAGCCACAGGTCATCCGCATCGAGCGGGCAGGGTAAGGAACCGCGCCACGCGCTTGGTTGCACGAGCAATTCCGGTCGGTGTGGCAGGGGGGATCGCCGGAACCAATCCTTGCCGGCGCCGTTTTCCTGAGGTCTGAAACCGAAGGGATATCCAATGGCCGAAGCATCGAAATCCGACAACCCGCAGCTCGGCGATATCCAGGCAGCGTTGGAAAAACAGATCGCCGATTTGCGCAAGGAGATCACCAGGATCAACAAGAGCATTTCGGCGCGGAGTGCGGAAATGGCCGACGACGCCTCCGAGCAGGCTTCGGATTTCTACGAAACAGCGGCAGGCCGTGCTTCGCGAACCGCACGGCAGTTGCGCACGCAGGCGCAGTCGGTTTCGGAGGTCGCACGCGAAAATCCTGGCACGACGACCGCTGTGGTCGGCGTTGTCGGCTTGCTTGGCTTTCTGGCCGGGCTCGCCATTGGCCAATCGATGAACGACGCGCCGCGGCGGTGGTACTGATCACGCCGCGACAGAGCCGATCTTGCCGGCTCGTCCCGTCGTTTTCAGCAGATCCTTTGCCAGGGAGGGCACAGTGGCTTCATCGGTGTTGATAGGCGTCCTGATCACATTCCTCGTGGTCGTTCTCGTCCTCTATCTGGTTCAGCGCCTGCCGCTCGACGGCAGGACGCGGCAGATCGTCCAGATCGTCGTCATCATCATCGGCATCGTTTCGCTGCTTAGATATCTCGCGGTTTTCTGACGCGAAGGACGCCCATTCTCATTTTTAAACCACGCGCGGCTCTTTCCGGCCGGGTCTGCGCTGCGCTCACGAATCGGGTTTAATCGATTGATATTGCTAGCCTTTCAATAAAACCATCGGCAGGTCTTGCCGTTGTCATGCTCGTTTGACAAAACAAATGCGCCTCCGGCGGGAGGCCGCGTATGAACGAGGATTTGCCGAAATGAATGTGGCCCAGAACATTGTCGCCGGCCTGGACCGGATACTCACCATGGAACTGGTGCGCGTCACCGAACGGGCCGCCGTCGCGGCCGCCAGGCTGCGTGGCCGCGGCGACGAGAAGGCGGCCGACCAGGCCGCCGTCGACGCCATGCGGCAGGAACTCAACCGGCTCGCCATCAAGGGCACGGTGGTGATCGGCGAGGGCGAGCGGGACGAGGCGCCGATGCTTTATATCGGCGAGGAAGTCGGCTCCGGCAAAGGTCCCGCCGTCGACATCGCGCTCGATCCGCTCGAGGGCACGACGATCTGCGCCAAGAACCTGCCCAATGCCCTCGCTGTCGTAGCGATCGCCGAAAAGGGCAGCCTGCTGTTCGCGCCCGACGTCTACATGGACAAGATCGCCATCGGGCCGGGCTATGCCGAAGGCGTCATCGACGTCGACGCCGCGCCGGCGGAGAACATCGCCAGTCTCGCCCGGGCCAAGGGCGTTGCGGTCTCAGACATCACGGCGTGCATCCTCGACCGGCCACGCCACGCCAAGCTGATCGACGCCGTGCGCGCCACCGGCGCCGCGATCAGGCTGATCGGCGATGGCGACGTCGCCGGCGTCATCCACACCACCGATCCCGAGGAAACCGGCATCGACATCTATCTCGGCACCGGTGGCGCGCCGGAAGGCGTGCTGGCCGCGGCGGCACTGCGCTGCACCGGCGGCCAAATGCAGGGCCGGCTGATCCTGGACACGCCGGAAAAGGTCGCGCGTGCCGCCAAGATGGGCATCTCCGACCCGAGACGGATCTACCATGCGGAAGACATGGCGCGTGGCGACGTGCTGTTCGCGGCCACCGGCGTCACCGACGGCAACATGCTGGCCGGGGTGAAGTTTGGCCACACCTACATCACCACGCACACGATCGTGCTGCGCTCGTCGTCGCGGACCGTGCGCGAAATCAAGGCGCGGCACCAGGATCTGGATAAGTTCTGACGTTCGCTTGCGAAGCCGCCTTACAGTTGTTAGCCATTTGGCGCGCACCCTGAGGTAGGCGCAAGGATTTGACAATGAAAGCGTTCGACTGGCACGCGGACCCGATCTCGCGCGCCACCGTCATCACGACGTCCTATCGCAACACCCAGAATGTGCGCCGCTTTCTCGCCAGGGAATGCGGCGCGGCGTTCAGGTTCGACCGGCCGTTCATGGCCTGGCTGAAGGATGGCGCCGACAAGACCATGGGCGATGCGGCTGACGAATGGCTACGGCGCCAGGCCGAAAAGCGTAGTTCTCCTTGAGTTCTCCCGAGACGGCGCACCACGGCAAGCCGCTTGGCTTTGCCCGCCTTTGGCCTATCCTGCGGGAGGGGCAAGGCTTGGATCGGCAAGGCTTGGGTGGGCAAGGCTTGGGTGGGCAGGGCGCATGATGGGCGAAAAACGCCTTTTCCTCGATGTCAGGCAGTCGGCCACCGGTCTCTCCTGGGAGCACCGGCTGAGCGAGCGGCAGGACATGATCGCGCTCGCCATCGCGCAAGGCCACGGCGTGCCGGATATCGTCGCGCGCGTTCTTGCCGGGCGCGGCGTCACCGCCGAGCAGACCGAACGGTTTCTCGACCCGACGATCCGCAACCTGTTGCCCGATCCGGCATCGCTGACCGACATGGACAGAGCGGCGGCCCGCATCGCGGCTGCGGTGATGGCCAGGGAGAAGGTGGCAATCTTCGGCGACTACGATGTCGACGGTGCCGCCTCGTCGGCCCTGCTGAAGCGGTTCCTCGCGCATTTCTCCATACCGTCGGAAATCTACATCCCCGACCGAATTTTCGAGGGCTATGGTCCCAATCCGGAGGCCATGCGCGAACTCGTCTCGCGCGGTGCGACGCTGATCGTTACCGTCGATTGCGGCACCAACAGCGCGGCTTCCATCGATGCCGCCAACGCGGCCGGCGCCGATGTCGTGGTGCTCGATCATCATCAGGTCGGCGGTCCCCTGCCGGCGGCAATCGCCGTCGTCAATCCGAACCGCGACGACGATCTTTCCGGACAGGGTCATCTCTGCGCGGCCGGCGTTGTCTTCCTCGCCCTGGTGCAGACGGCGAAGGTGCTGCGCGGCCTGACCGACGCCACGCCGCCCGATCTGCTTTCGCTGCTCGATCTGGTCGCGCTTGCCACCGTCTGCGACGTGGTGCCGCTCACCGGCGTCAACCGCGCATTCGTGGTCAAGGGACTGCAAGTGGCACGCCAGCAGAAGAATGAAGGGCTGGCCGCGCTGGCGCGCGTCTCGCGAATCGGCGAGCCGATAGGGACCTTCCACCTGGCCTATCTGATCGGACCGCGCATCAATGCCGGCGGGCGCATCGGCGATGCGGCACTCGGCAGCCGGCTGCTTGCCACGGACGATCCGGTCGAGGCGCTGACCGTCGCCGAGACGCTCGACCGGCTCAACCAGGAGCGGCAGCTGATGGAGCAGGAGATGCTGGCCGCGGCGCGCGCCGAGGCAGATGCCGAGCTTGCCGGCGGCAACGGTCCGGCCATCGTCGTCACCGCCAGCACCAGCTGGCATCCCGGCATCGTCGGCCTGCTCGCCTCGAGGCTCAAGGATCACGCGCGGCGGCCGGCTTTCGCCATCGCTTTCAACGCCAACGGCACGGGCACCGGTTCGGGCCGCTCGGTGTCGGGTTTCGATCTCGGCCGGCTGGTGCGCGAAGCCGCCACCGCCGGGCTGATCGTCAAGGGTGGTGGCCATGGCATGGCGGCCGGCATCACCGTGGAGCGCGCGAGGCTCGGCGAACTCAGGGCGTTTTTCGAGGAACGGGCGGCGGCCGACGTGTTTCGATTGCAAGGCGAGGAAAGCCTGGCGATCGACGGCGCACTTGCGGCGGAAGGTGCGACGCTGGCTTTGCTGGATGCGCTGGAAAGGGCCGGGCCATTCGGCGCCGGGCACGTCGCGCCGGTCTTCGCGCTGCCGCGTCACCGGCTGGCCGACGCCCGGCCGGTCGGCACCAATCACATACGCGCCGACCTGCAGTCGGAAAGCGGCGGCCGCATCCAGGCGATCGCCTTTCGCGCCGTCGATACCGCGCTTGGCGAGTTTCTGTTCAAGAACCGAGGCAAGACCGTGCATGTCGCCGGTTCGCTATCGGGCAACTACTGGAACGGCAGCCGTACGGTGCAGTTTCGCATCATCGATGCGGCGCGGGCGTAGCGGCGGCGCCTATCCATCGCCGCTGGCAGGTGCATAGCGCAGCAGCGTCACCGGCTGGCCGACGCCCGGCCGGTCGGCACCAATCACATACGCGCCGACCTGCAGTCGGAAAGCGGCGGCCGCATCCAGGCGATCGCCTTTCGCGCCGTCGATACCGCGCTTGGCGAGTTTCTGTTCAAGAACCGAGGCAAGACCGTGCATGTCGCCGGTTCGCTATCGGGCAACTACTGGAACGGCAGCCGTACGGTGCAGTTTCGCATCATCGATGCGGCGCGGGCGTAGCGGCGGCGCCTATCCACCGCCGCTGGCGGGTGCATAACGCAGCAGCGTCACCCCTTGAGTGAGGCTTTCCGCGCCAAGCGGCTGCAACCTCAGTGACAGGCCGGACTGGAAATACGGCTTGCCACCGCCAAGCACAACCGGATGCATGTAGAGCCGGTATTCATCGATGAGACCGGCCCGCGCCAGACAGGCGGCAAGATCGGCGCCGCCGAGGATTATGAGGCCATCCGTCTCCGCCTTGAGAGATCTTACCGTGGCTATGGCATCGTCATTCACCAGCCGGGCATTGTGCCCGACTTGCCGAAGCGTGGTCGAGAAGACCACCTTCGGCGTCTCTCGCCATGCATGGGCAAAATCCCGCTCGACCTCCGCGGCGCCGGTCTCGCGATCCGGACTGTCCCAGAAGCGCATCACCTCGTACATCCGGCGTCCGGCGAGGACCACCGAGGCCTGCCTCATCATGTCGTTGAAGTGCTGGTGCAACTCTGCCTCGGGCACCGGTAGGGCAATATCCCCGTCCGGCCCGGCGATGTAGCCGTCCAAGGACGTCAGCATGGAATAAACAATTCTGGCCATCGACGCCTCTGTTCCATCCCGTACAGTGGATCATGACCAATTGCATTTTGCAATCAGTTTATCGGAAGGCGACTGGAAATTTGAGACGATACCTGCGGGGCTAGTTCCCTAGTGACGAACCTGGATTCCTCTCGGAGTACGGAGAAGCCTAGGCCAGGACGGTCTGCAGCCGGGTCAATTCGCCGATCTGAGCCATCGTCGCCTGATAGCCGAGGCGGATCGCTTCATCGGCGCGGTGGAACTCGGTCAGTCCGATATGGCTGAGCTTCGGCTGCAGTGACATGTCGGGTGGATCCCCGGCCAGCCTGGCGCGCGAGATGCGGTCCTGGATGATGTTGAAGGCCTCGACCATGACGCCTGTGATGCCGAGCCGCGTCTGGTACACATGGCGCTCGGCGTCGGCCTGGCCGGGTCTCGGCGCATCCTTTTCGACGAACAGTTCGCCGGCGCTATGCTTGATGACGGCGGCGCGGCCGAACAGGTCGTAGTGAAGATTGACCGCCACGACCAGCGGCTGCTCGTAGGCGCGGCAGACTGAAACCGGTACCGGATTGACAAGCGCTCCGTCGACCAGCACGCGGCCGTTGCAATTCACCGGCTCGAACACGCCGGGCAGCGCATAGGAAGCGCGCATGGCCGTGATCAGGGAGCCGCTCGACAGCCAGATTTCATGGCCGGTGCGGATTTCCGAGGTGACGGCGACGAATGGCTTGGGCAGGTCCTCGAAACGGATGCCGGCTATATGCTCACGCAGACGGGCATCCAGCTTCATGCCGCCAAACAGGCCGCTGCCGCGCAGATTGAGATCGAGCAGGCCGAAGATGCGCCGCCTGGTCAGGCTGCGGGCGAACTCTTCAAGTTCATCCAGTTTGCCGGCAAGATAACAGCCGCCGACCAGCGCGCCGATCGAAGTGCCGGCGATCATCGAGACCTCGATGCCGGCTTCATCGAGCGCGCGCAGCACGCCGATATGGGCCCAGCCTCTGGCGCAACCACCGCCCAAGGCAAGCGAAATACCTGTTTTCTTCGGAGCGTTGGTTTCGGACGTGCCGCCGGGCGAGGACAGGCCGTTGGCCTCCCTGACATCTGGTCTGTTACGCAATGACGCCCACTCGAGCATCATGATCTCCCTTGTCCCACGGCAAATCTACAGGCGGGCCGTATCGAAATGGTGAATCTGTGTGGTTGGTGTCGGGCAGAAGGTTCAAGCTGGTGACTTCCGATACGTGTTTTCCGCATCGAACAGCGGCTTGCTGCCGTCGTCGGCAAGCGTCGCCTTGCCATCGACCAGCCCCACCGTCCGGTAAAAACAAGAACGCCGGCCGGTGTGACAAGTTGCGTCGTGGCCCAACACTTCGACGCGCAACCATATGGCGTCCTGGTCACAATCCGTGAGCATCTCGACGACGTTCTGAAGGTTGCCGGAGGTTTCGCCCTTCTTCCAAAGCGCGTTGCGCGAGCGCGACCAGTAGTGGGCGATGCCCGTCTCCAGCGTCAGTGCCAGCGCCTGCGCATTCATGTGCGCGACCATCAGAAGCATGCCGTCCCGGGCATCGCTAACGACGACGGTAACCAGGCCCGCGGCGTCGAAGCGCGGCGAAAACACCGCGCCTTCTTCCAGGGCCTTCTTGTCCGACGGAGCTTTGGGAAATTCCACTGCCGACATCGCCGCTCTATTTTTCTTGCTTGACCATATCTTGGCCCGGCGATTTCGGCGAGGGGGGCTTACACCCCGCCGCCGCGCACCATGGTGACGAAACGAACCTGCTCTTCAGGCGTGTCCTTGAAAACGCCGGTGAAGGTGGAGGTGAGCGTGGTGGAACCCTGCTTGCGGATGCCGCGCATGGCCATGCACATGTGCTCGGCCTCGATCATGACTGCGACGCCGCGAGGATTGAGCACATCCTGGATGACGCCGGCGATCTGCGCGGTCAAGGCCTCCTGAGTCTGCAGGCGGTGGGCAAAGATATCGACCACGCGCGCGATCTTGGACAGGCCGACGACCTTGCCGTCCGGCAGATAGCCGACATGCGCCTTGCCGATGATCGGCACCATATGATGCTCGCAATGCGAGTGGAACTGGATATCCTTGACGATGACAAGGTCGTCATAGCCGGCGACCTCCTCGAAGGTGCGGCCGAGTTCTTCGGCCGGGCACATGTCGTAGCCGCCGAACATTTCGCGGAAGGCCTTGGCCACGCGCTTTGGCGTGTCGATCAGCCCCTCACGGTCCGGATTGTCGCCTGTCCAGCGCAACAATGTGCGCACCGCTGTTTCGACTTCGGCTTCGCTGGGCCGGTCGGTGACCGGTTTTTCCATGTAGGCGGACTGGGGCATGAATTTCTTGATGACGGCATCCATAAAGGCGTCTCCCGTAGTTCCTCTCTCAGGAGGAACGAGTTGAACGGACCACGACCTTTCGGTTTCGGAAACTCACTCTGTTTCCAGTCCCGTAAGCGGCGTGAACTTTCCGGCAAGGACGCTGGCTTTCTTCGCCTTGTCGATACCGATCTGCCACCATTATATAAGGTCATGGCGAGCGAAAGGAAGACGCGGCAGCGGCAATCGCTGTTCGCTTGGCGGCGACGGATTGGAAAAATATGATCAACGACGTCTACAATGCGAAAATTCTGGGTTTTGCCGGAAACATCGCGCGCATCGGCCGGCTCGACCATCCCGACGCGACCGCGAAGGCGCATTCCAAACTATGCGGCTCGACCGTTACAGTCGACCTCAAGATGCAGGACGGCGTGGTCACCGATTTCGCCCATGACGTGAAGGCGTGCGCGCTTGGCCAGGCGTCGTCCTCGATCATGGCGCAGCATGTCGTCGGCGCGAGCGCCGAGGAATTGCGCGCGGTGCGCGACACCATGCTGAAGATGCTGAAGGAAAACGGCGCGCCGCCGGAAGGCCGCTTCGGCGACCTGAAATATCTCGAGCCGGTGCGCGACTACAAGGCGCGCCATGCCTCGACTATGTTGACCTTCGACGCCGTCGTCGACGCCGTCGGCCAGATCGAGAAAAAACGCGCCGAAAAGGCCGCCTAGGCCAGTTCTCCCAAACTCCGCGCCCGTCTTGTTTCGGCGAATTCGTTTCTCACCCAGTCGGCGAACGCCGCGGCCGGCTCCGAGAGATCGCGCAAGCTCCTCGCCACCAGCCAGTAGGCGCCGGATGCGACATCGATGTCGAACGGCTTGATCAGCGCGCCCGATGCGAGTTCTTCGCCGATCTGCAGGAGATCGCCAAGCGCCACGCCATGCCCGAGCAAGGCGGCTTGCTTCGAAAGCGATGCGTCCGCCAGCATCGGGCCGCGCGCGGGCACGGCATCGGCGGGAACGCCGGCCGCTTCGAACCAGCGCGCCCAGCCCTGACGGTTTTCCTCGTGCAGAAGCGTGTAGCGGCCGAGATCGATCGGCTTCTCAAGGGCGGGGCCGAAATTTAGCAGCGCCGGCGACAGAACCGGTGAATCCACTGTCGAGGCAAGCCGCTCGGCGTCGCTGCGCGGCCACGAGGTGGTATGGGCGCTGAAGCGTAAGGCAAGTTCGGGCTGATCGCCGCGAAACTCGATCAGTCTCGGATCGACTTCGAGGGAGACGTCGATATCGGGCCGCAGTTCGCGAAACCGATTGAGCCGGGGCACCAACCACACGGACGCAAGTGATGGCTCGACACTGACGCGAACCACGGATTGCGCCGGCACCGCGGCCAACTCCGAAAGCAGCCTGTCGATATCGTCGAAACTCCTGACCAAGGGGGCGAGCAGTCGGCGGCCTGCATCCGTCAGTTCGACGCGGCGATGGTGACGCTCGAACAAAGGTTGGCGCAGCAACGTTTCGAGCTCGCGGATCTGCCGGCTGATCGCCGCCTGCGAGACGAAAAGCTCCTCGGCGGCCCTGCTGAAACTCAGATGCCGGCCGGCCGCTTCGAAGCTTCTCAATGCCGTCAGCGGCAATCGTCCACGCTTCATTCGCATAACCCAGGATTATCCGAAGCGGAAATTATACTCGTTTGAAGGCGAAGGCCAGCGGCGGTCTTATCGCGTCGAAGGAGATACGACCATGATCCAGATCCTGGGCATCTTTGGCGACGTCTTGCGGATCGCAACGTTCCAAAGGCGTGACGAAAGACACAATGCAAAGCGGTGCGAAGAGCTGGCTTCTCCTTTCCCCGGGAACGATCCGGTTCGCTGGCTGCCGTTTCGCCGTTCTCGACCATAGGAGCGGGGATTGCGTTCTCCCGTGGAAGCTCACATCTATGCCTGGGATACGCGATACGGAGAAGGATGTGGGCCAGCAGCAGGGGCATGCGCATAGCGCCGGGCCGCCGAAGCGCGGCCGCAACTGGCCGGGCCCGTGGCGCAAGACGCCCGGGCGCCTCTTCGGCACGTCGCTTGTGCGCTTATACCAGCTGACGCTCTCCGGCTTCGTCGGCAATTCCTGCCGGCATTTGCCGACCTGTTCGGAATACGCGCATGAGGCGATCGCCCGGCATGGCCTGTGGGCAGGCGGCTGGATGGGGCTTTTCCGGGTGCTGCGCTGCGGGCCTTTCGGCACGCACGGTATCGACCTTGTGCCGGAAGTGCTGGCGGATCGTTATGTCTGGTTCATGCCCTGGCGGTACTGGCGGATCGGTGAAAAGCGCGGCGAAGCGCAAAGCTGATCGAACCATCCCAGCCGGCGTGGGCGCGCCGGTTTACGATCTGGTAGGGTTAACGCAAGCCTGCACAAAGACTGCGCATTTGAGACAAAATCGAGACAAGAGACCTCGCTAAACCGCTCGCGAACCCCCTTCCGGAGCGAGCAGAAAATGCGTAACGTCGACCGTCTTCCCTTCATCTTTGCCGGCGTCCTGTTCCTGCTTGCGTGGCTTTTGGGATTTCCAATGCGCGCGCAATCGGCGCCGCTCGGGGATATGCAGTGCACGCTGATCGCCGATGCGGCGAGCGGCAAGACGCTCTACCAGGAGGGGATCTGCGACCAGAGGTTCAGTCCAGCCTCGACGTTCAAGGTGCCGCTGTCGCTGATCGGCTACGACGCTGGAATCCTGAGCGACGCACATACGCCGACATGGGACTACAAGCCCGAATTCAAAGCGGTGAAACGAGATCGGAAGGCCGTCGATCCGACGATCTGGGAGAAGGATTCGATCCTCTGGTACTCGCGTGAAATCACCCGCAGGCTTGGGGCGGAGAACTTTGCCTCCTATGTCTCGAAATTCGGCTACGGCAACGCCGATGTTTCCGGCAATCCTGGCCAGAATGACGGCCTGACCCGATCCTGGGTGAATTCCTCGCTCGAGATAACGCCTGTCGAGCAGGTCGACTTCCTGCGCAAGCTGTTGGCGCGCAAGCTGCCGGTCTCGGCCAAGGCCTATGAGATGACCAGCGCCATCATCCCGACGTTCCAGGCCGGGGACTGGACCGTGCAAGGCAAGACGGGCAGCACCAGGCTCGGCAACGAAGCCGATAATGACAAGCGCTCGCTCGGCTGGTTCGTCGGCTGGGCGAAGAAGGATGGCCGCCAGATCGTTTTTGCGCGCCTGACTGTCGACGCCATCCCCACCGACATGCCCAAGGGTCCGAAGATCAGGGCGGCGTTCCTGAAGGATCTGCCGTTGCTCATCAAATGAATGGTTGATTTCGGCGCCAGCCTTTACTGCGGCGGGATCTGCTCATAAAAGACAGCCCGCCGCCGGACGCATCCGGCATTACTCATGCATGTCATAAACCCCAAAACCGCGGGACGGTTTTTGGGTTACGATATGCAGTTAACCACCCGCGCTCGTTTGCGGGACTGGATAGGAGATACCCGTGCTGAATTCCGTTTCCCTGACATTTCCCGATGGCTCCGTCCGCGATTACGACGCGGCGATGACTGGCGCTGGCCTTGCCGAATCGATCTCGAAGTCGTTGGCCAAGAAGGCCGTTGCCTACGCCATCGACGGCACCGTGCGCGACCTCAGCGACCCGCTCGGCAAGTCCGGCAAGATCGAGATCATCACCCGCGACGATGCGCGTGCGCTGGAACTCATCCGCCATGACGCCGCACATGTGCTGGCGGAAGCCGTCCAGGAATTGTGGCCGGGGACGCAGGTGACCATCGGACCGGTGATCGAGAACGGATTCTATTACGATTTCGCCCGCAACGAGCCGTTCACGCCGGACGATTTTCCGGTGATCGAAAAGAAGATGCGCGAGATCATCGCGCGCAACAAGCCGTTCACCAAGGACGTCTGGTCGCGCGACAAGGCGAAAAAGGTGTTTGCCGACAAGGGCGAGCGCTACAAGCTGGAGCTGATCGACGCCATTCCCGAGGATCAGGACCTCAAGATTTACGCGCAGGGCGACTGGTTCGACCTCTGTCGCGGCCCGCACATGGCCTCTACCGGCCAGATCGGCAATGCTTTCAAGCTGATGAAGGTGGCCGGCGCCTACTGGCGCGGCGACTCGAACAACCCGATGCTGACGCGCATCTATGGCACGGCCTGGGCCGACCAGGCGCAGCTCGACGCCTACCAGACGATGCTGGAAGAAGCCGAGAAGCGCGACCACAGGAAGCTCGGCCGCGAGATGGACCTGTTCCATTTCCAGGAAGAAGGACCAGGCGTCGTCTTCTGGCACGCCAAGGGCTGGAAGATGTTCCAGAACCTGGTCAACTACATGCGACGCCGCCTCGACGAGCAGGGCTACCAGGAAGTCAACGCACCGCAGGTGCTCGACAAGAGCCTGTGGGAAACGTCAGGTCATTGGGGCTGGTATCGCGACGCCATGTTCAAGGTGACCGTCGCCGGCGACGAGACCGACGACGATCGCGTGTTCGCGCTGAAGCCGATGAACTGCCCTGGTCATGTGCAGATTTTCAAGCATGGGTTGAAATCCTACCGCGATCTGCCGGTAAAGCTTGCGGAATTCGGCAATGTGCATCGCTACGAACCGTCGGGCGCGCTGCACGGGCTGATGCGCGTGCGCGGCTTCACGCAGGACGATGCGCATATCTTCTGCACCGAGGAGCAATTGGCCTCGGAATGCCTGCGCATCAACGATCTGATCCTGTCGACCTATGCCGATTTCGGTTTCGACGAGATTAGCGTCAAGCTGTCGACGCGGCCCGAAAAGCGCGTTGGTACCGACGAGGCGTGGGACCATGCCGAAGCGATCATGGGCAGCGTGCTGGAAACGATCAGGGCGCGGTCCGGCAACCGGATCAAGACCTCGATCAACCCGGGCGAGGGCGCCTTCTACGGGCCGAAATTCGAGTATGTGCTGAAGGATGCGATCGGTCGCGAATGGCAGTGCGGCACCACGCAGGTCGACTTCAACCTGCCGGAACGCTTTGGCGCCTTCTATATCGGCTCGGATTCCGAGAAGAAGCAGCCGGTCATGGTGCATCGCGCCATTTGCGGCTCGATGGAGCGCTTTCTCGGTATCCTGATCGAGAATTATTCCGGCCATTTCCCGCTATGGTTCGCGCCGCTGCAGGTCGTGGTGGCGACAATCACTTCGGATGCCGACGATTATGCGACCGACGTGGTGGCAAAGCTCAAGGCCGCCGGGCTCCTGGCGGAAGCGGATCTGCGCAACGAGAAGATCAACTACAAGGTCCGCGAACACTCGCTGGCCAAGGTTCCTGTCATTCTCGTCTGCGGCAAGCGCGAGGCTGAGGAGCAGACGGTCAACATGCGTCGCCTGGGCTCGCGCGACCAGGAATCGCTTGGTCTCGCCGAGGCCATCGCGAAATTGACCGAGGAGGCGATCACGCCTGATCGCCGGCGCAAGCGCGCTGCCTGACTGAACGGTATTTTGTACCCCCCAATGGCGGCGGAGCAATCCACCGCTATTTTCATATCCCTGTCACGCCAACGCAGTAGCGAACTGTCATGCTTAAGCTGAAGACGCGAGAAAAGCCGTTTCCCGAGCTTTCCTATGCCAATGCGCGTCAGCCCGCACTGACGCGCTGGGTCATCCATTCCATCGAAGGCCTGTCCGGCCGGGACCGTTTCGCGGAACTTTATGATTTCTGGCGTCGCCAGGTGGTGCCGACCGGCGAGCGTGTGTTCAGCCGCATGCTCGATCTGATCGACGTCCGTGTGCGGACCGCCGATCAGTGGCCGCCCGCGCAATTGCCGGACACACCGTTGGTGATCGTCGCCAACCATCCGTTCGGCATCGGCGACGGTATTGCGGTGCTGTCGCTGGCAGAGCAGCTCGGGCGCCCGTTCCGGGTGATGATCCACAAGGATCTGCTCAAGATCCGAGAGATGGAACCCTATTCGCTGCCGATCGACTTTTCCGAGACCAAGGACGCGCTGAAGAACAACATGGCCGTGCGTCACGAGGCGGTGCGGCTGCTGAAGGAAGGCGTCACCATCGTGGTGTTTCCGGCCGGCGGTGTTGCCACCGCGCCGAAAGGTTTTGGCCGGGCGCGCGACCTGCCGTGGAAGATGTTTCCAGCCCGGCTCGTCCAGGACGCCAAGGCGTCGGTCATTCCGATGCATTTCTCCGGGCAGAATGGCAGGCTGTTCCATCTGGTCAGCGGGCCGATGAACATGGCCGAACGCGACGGCCGCGTTGCCAAATTTGTCGGCAAGGCCTCGCTGACGCTCCGCATCTCGCTGCTCATCCACGAATTCGCGCGCCTGTCCGGCAAGGCGATCGACGTGCGCGTCGGCGATGTGCTGGACTGGAGCGAACTGGAACCGTTGCGCGACCGGAAGGCGCTGCTCGACCGGCTTTATCGCGGTGTTTTCGACCTGGCGCCGCCAATGCGGCGCCGCCGGATTTCGTTTTTGCCGGCACGCACGAAGCTGGCCGCCTGACGCCTGCAAATTCGACGGTCAGTCCGCGCCTTCCTCGGGGTCCATCGCCGCCGCCTCGGTGGCCAAAACCTCGATTTCCTGGTTCTGTCCGCCCACGACCGTAAAATCCTTCTGATAGATGCGGTCACGGTTCTTGGCGATGATGGTGTAATCGCCCTCGGCCAGCACCATAGAGGCGAAGGCGCCGACGGTTTCATTGATCGGATCGCCGGATTCGTTGAGCAGCGACCAGGACGTGTCGGCTATCGCCTCGCCACCGGTTTCGCGCACCAGCTTCATCGTGATTTCGGCGGCGTGGTGCTCGACAGTCGCTTCGGTCAGCTTGCCGGCCTCGACCCGGATGTCGGAACGGATGACCGCATTGACCGCGCCATAGGTCGAGACGACGTGGTAGATGCCGGCATTGAGCCGCACGACGCTGTTGGGCTCGACGTCGGGAATGATCAGCGCGCGGTCGCCGTTCGCTTCGGCATGGCTCTCGTAGATCGAGAAGCGGAGTTTCTTCGGTGGAATGCGTACGCCGCCGGACAGAACCGCGTCGAGCTTGAGGCCGCCGGCGTCGAGCACGAGGCTTTCACGCTTGGCGTCCTTGCCGACGGTGATGCGCTTGGTGGCGCCGGCCCGGCCGTAGGAGGCGTGAACCAGGTAGCTGCCAGGTTCGAGTTGGAAGACGGCGCTGCCGCCATGCGCGGACGCCACCATCGGCAATTTGCCGTTGACGGCTTCGGGCCTGAACACACGCCAGACAATACCGCGGGTGATGTCGGCGCCCTTGTCGGTCAACTGGGCGGACAGCGTGATGGCACCGCCGCCGCTCAGCGCCAGGGATCTCTCGCCTTTCGGGGTCGCATAACTCGAAATCCCGGGAAGCTTCAGATCGCCAACGCCGTCCGTGTCCTGCGCCACGGCAAGCGAAACCGGTGCCATGAACAGCAGGGTGGAAAGCCAGACCAGGAAAAGACGGATAGTCCCCTCAAACATGCCTTGCGTTGAAGCCCATGGCGGTGGCAATTTCAAGGCTTAAGAGTCCCACCGATACCGACTTTTCAGTCCGGCGCTTGCGCCATTGCCCGAGCCGCCGAATTCCCGATGGTGCGCTTCAGCTCAAAACAGAGTGTTTTAGGAGACTTGCGCCCATGGCGTCGCCAATCATCGACTTCCTGCTGACCCGAAACTCAGCACCGATCCCCGATTTAAAGGAGCCGGCGCCGAGCGATGCCGAGATAGCGACGATAATCGCTGCCGCCGTGCGGGTGCCCGACCACGGCCGGCTCGAACCCTGGCGCTTCATCCTGTATCGGGGTGACGCCCGCATCGAGATCGGCAGACAACTGGCAGCGCTTGCCGAGCAGCGGGAGGGACCATTGCCGGAAGGCCGCCGCTACCAGGAACTGGCGCGATTCTCGCGCGCGCCGCTGGTGATCGGCGTCGTCTCCGTGCCGAAGGACAATCCGAAAATCCCGCAATGGGAGATGTTCCTGTCGGGCGGGATGGCGGCGATGAACCTGATGCTAGCAGCCAACGCGCTGGGCTATGGCACCAACATGATCAGCAACTGGTATTCCGACGTGCCGGAGGGCAGGGGGATACTAGGTTTGGCGCCGCAGGAGCGTGTCGTCGGCTTTGTCCATATCGGCTCCTATCAAGGCCCTGCGCCGGAGCGGCCGCGGCCCGATCCGGCAAAGCTCTATGCCGACTATGCCGGGCCCTGGGCCGGCTAAGTGTTTTACGAGCCGCCAAAGGGGCACGGACTGCCGCACGATCCGTCGAAGGCGATCGTGGCGCCGCGCCTGATCGGCTGGATCTCGACCCTGAACGGGGCAGGCGAGATCAACCTCGCGCCCTATTCCTTCTTCAACGCCATTTCGACACGGCCCTTCATCGTCTGGTTCTCCTCCGAGGGCGAGAAGGACAGCGCTTCCTTTGCGCAGGAAACCGGCGAATTCGTCGCCAATCTGGTCAGCCGCGATCTTGCGGAGAAGATGAACCGCACGGCTGTCGACGCACCGCGCGGCGTCAACGAGTTCCTCTATGCCGACCTTGCCATGGCGCCGTCGCGCCTTGTCGCGCCGCCCCGTGTGGCGGCCGCACCGGCGGCGCTCGAATGCCGGGTGACGGAAGTCTTCCGGCCAAAAGCCCTGGACGGAGTGCCGACCGACGCCGTCGTCGTGGCCGGCGAGGTGATCGGCGTTTATATCGACGATGCCTACCTGAAGGACGGCCTGTTCGACATCAGCAAGGCCGGCAATGTCGCCCGGCTTGGCTACATGGATTATGCAAGCATCAGCGAGGTATTTTCGATGCGCCGGCCGCGCTGGGAAAGAGACTGAACACCCAGGCCCTGCCAGTCACTGAGCAGTACCGGCACTCGTCCGCCGGGCTGGCGGTCATGACGGCGCGCAGGTAGCCAGGCTCGCCATACGGATGCTGTGGTCGAGGACCCCGATCATGCCATCGACAGCGATCGGTGGATTGCATAGGCGTGAACACGCGAAAGCGATTCCCCTGTATCTAAACACACGCTAAGAGAGCGCTTCAGCGATGCGTTGGGGTTGGCGCATCGGGCTTGGGGATATTGCGGGGGCACCGTCGGCATGAAGAAACGAGACTCGCTGGGAACCCGGCTCCGCTACGGATTCGACAAAAGCATGGCCGCCGGTCCGATCGCGCTGATCGGCTGGCTCGCTATCCTTTCCCTGTTGATCATCATCGCTGCCGCGGGCTTCCTTGCGGCGACCCGCATCGCTCCGGAAGGCGGCGAGCCGCTGAACTTTTTCGAAGCGTTCTGGGAATCGCTGATGCGCACGCTCGATTCCGGCACGATGGGCGGTGATACTGGCTGGGCCTTCCGTCTCGTTATGCTGTTTGTCACGCTTACCGGCATCTTCGTCGTGTCGGCTCTCATCGGCGTGCTGAGCGCTGGCGTCGACAGCAAGCTCGATGAATTGCGCAAGGGCCGTTCGCGAGTGCTGGAGACTGATCACACCATCATTCTCAACTGGTCACCGTCGATCTTCGACGTCATCTCCGAACTCGTCGTTGCCAATGCTAGCCGCCGCCGTCCGCGGATCGTCGTCATGGCCAATATGGATAAGGTCCAAATGGAGGACGAGATCGCAGTCAAGGTGGGCAAACTGGGCAATACGCGCATCATCTGCCGCAGCGGCGACCCGACCGATCTCTACGACCTGGCCATCGTCAACCCGCAGACCTCGCGGTCGGTCATCGTGCTGTCGCCCGATGGCGACGATCCGGATTCCCAGGTCATCAAGACGGTGCTGGCGCTGGTCAACGACCCGATCCGGCGTACCGCCCCGTACAACATCGCCGCCGAGATCCGCGATGGCAAGAACGCCGAGGTCGCCCGCGTCGTCGGCGGAGCCGAGGTGCAACTCGTGCTGGCCGACCAGCTGATCTCGCGCATTGTCGTGCATTCGAGCCGGCAGTCGGGTCTCAGCAGCGTCTATTCGGAGCTGCTCGATTTCGACGGCTACGAAATCTACACGACCGAGCAGCCGGAGCTCGCCGGCAAGACCTTCGGCGAGGCGATGATGGCGTATGAGCACTGCGCGCTGATCGGCCTCTGCGACCACGATGGGCAGGTCGATCTGAACCCGCCATCGAACTTGGTGATCGGCAAAGGCATTCGCGCCATTATCATCGCGGAGGACGATGCCGCGATAAAGCTTGGAAGCGCCAGGATCGAGATCGACACGGCGGCGCTCCTCAGTCCGCGGCCCGTCGAGATGAAGCCGGAACGCATGCTGGTCCTCGGCTGGAACCGGCGCGGTCCGATCATCACCTATGAATTGTCGCGCTACGTCGCGCCTGGTTCGAGCCTGACCATCGCCGCCGATACGCCCGGCCTGGAGCAGGAAGTTGATCAGCTACCGGTCGCCGGCGACAATCTGTCGGTTTACTGTCGCGTCATCGACACTTCGAGCAGCACCGCGCTGGCAGCCTTGGATGTGCCTTCCTACGACCACGTGCTCGTGCTCGGCTATAGCGAAACCATGGCAGCGCAGCCTGCGGATACCCGCACGCTGGTGACGCTGCTGCATCTGCGCAAGATCGCGGATGATGCCGGCTTGCACATCAACATCGTCAGCGAGATGATCGACGTACGCAACCGAGAGCTTGCGGCAGTCACCAAGGCCGACGATTTCGTCGTCAGCAACAGGCTGGTGAGTCTGATGCTGGCACAGGCGTCCGAGAACCAGTATCTCGCCGCGATCTTCGACGACCTGCTCGACGAGAAGGGCTCCGAAATCTACATGCGTCCGGTCACCGACTATATCGCCATCGAGCGGCCGGTGACCTTCTGGACGATCGCGGAATCGGCGCGGTTACGCGGCGAGATCGCGATAGGTTACCGGCGCATCCGTGCAGCGGAGGCCGACGACCGGGGGCTGGGCGGCGTCACCGTCAACCCACTGAAATCGGAAGCGCTGGCTTATGTGCCGGAGGACCGGATCATCGTGCTGGCGCGGGACTGAGACTAGGCGGAAATGCCCGCCGCCCTTGCGCGCGCCAGAAGCTGCTCGGCCAGCCGCAAATGCGGGCGGTCTACCATCTTGCCGCCGATGCCGACGACGCCCGGATTTCCGGCCGCCTGGAACGCCGCGACAATGGCCGCCGACTGTTTCACGGCCTCGGCCGATGGCGTGAAGGCGGCGTTGATGACGGGCACCTGATCGGGGTGAATCGCCATCTTGCCGGTGAAGCCGTCCCGCTCCGCCTCGGCGCATTCCGCGGCGAAGGCTTCCATGTCGCGAAAATTCGGAAACACGGTGTCGATCGCCGCGACTTCCGCCGCTCCGGCCGCAAGGATGGTCATGGCGCGGGCGAAGCGGAACACATCGGTGTAGCGGCCGTGCTCGTCGCGGGCGGTGCGCGCACCGATCGCAGCCGACAAATCCTCTGCTCCCCAGGTGACGCCGGCAAGCCGCGCGCTTGTCCCGGCATAAGTCGCCGCCGCCAGCACGCCCGCCGGCGTTTCGGTGACGATCGGCAGGATTTTCGTCACGCCGTCGGCCAGGCCGTTTTCGGCCTCGCGAACCCTGAGCTTTGCCGCAAGCTGCTGGACATCCTGGCCGCTGTTCGACTTGGGCAGCATGATGCCCTCGGGCCTTGCCGGGACCAAAGCCGTCAGATCGTCATCCGTCAGCCCGGTCGACAGATCATTGACCCTGACGTAGATCGCCGAACTCGTTTGCGTCCTGCGTTCCACGATGAAGCGCGCCGCGATCTCGCGGGCGCGCAATTTGTTTTGCGGCGCCACGGAATCTTCGAGATCGACGATGACCACGTCGGCCCCGGTGGCAAAACCCTTCTCTAGCTTCCTTTCGGAATCGCCAGGGACGAACAACAGCGAGCGCATCCGTCAGGCCGCCTTCTTCAGCATCATGGCTTGCCTCGTGCATTTGGCGACGAGGTCGCCATGCTGGTTGTAGGCACGGTGCTCGAACTCGACGATGCCGCGATCGGGCTTTGACTTGGATTCGCGGACTGAAATGACTGTCGTTTCGACGCGGATAGTGTCGCCATGGAAGACCGGATGCGGGAACACCGTTTCCTTCATGCCGAGATTGGCCACAGTCGTGCCGACCGTGATGTCGTTGACCGAGATGCCGATCATCAGCCCGAGCGTGAACAACGAGTTGACCAGCGGCTTGCCCCATTCGCTCTTGGCGGCGAAATCGAAATCGATATGCAGCGGCTGCGGATTCAGCGTCATCACCGAAAACAGCATGTTGTCGCTCTCGGTGACGGTCTTGCGCAGCGTGTGCTGGAAGACACGGCCGGCGACGAACTCCTGGAGATAAAGCCCGGCCATTTTCGTTCTCCTTAGCTGCTTGCGGGTTGATAGGCGCTGCAAACCCGGCTCGCAAGCCAGTTAATAAACATGGTGAACCGTTCGTAAACCATTTCTGCGTACCGTCTTCAACGGGGTCAGAAAGCTTCTGGCAAGGGGCGTTAGCAGGCGGGCATGGTTGTTGTTTCGCATTTCCTGAAATGGATATACACGGCCAGGGTATCGGAGCGAGCCGCCGCGGCAAGCGCGCTGGCCCGAGCCTATGTCGATGCCGACATGCCGTTCGAGGACCGCTGCGCGGCGGAAGCGGCGCTGACGCTGCTGCTCGACGATGCCTCGTCGAAGGTGCGGTTGGCGATGGCCGAAGCGCTCTCCATGAGCCACCACGCACCGCCGCAGATCATCAGCGTGCTGGCCTCCGACCAGCCGGAAGTCGCCGGCATGGTGCTGGCGCGTTCGCCGCTGCTCACCGACGCCGACCTGATCAACCGCGTGGCGGCGAGCCAGAAGGCAACGCAGAAGCTGATCGCCGACCGGCCGCTCGTCTCGATGGCGTTGTCGGCGGCCATTGCCGAAGTCGGCGAGGCGGAAGCCTGCGCGGTGTTGCTGGCCAATAGCGGCGCCGATATCGCCTCGCTGAGCTTCCGCCGCATGGCCGAACGCCACGGGCATCTGCCGCCGGTCCGCGAGGCGCTGATATCGGACGCCCGCCTGCCGGCCGACTGCCGGCACATGCTTCTCGTCAAACTCGGCGAGACGCTCAAGACCTCACCACTGGTCATGGCCTTGATGGGGGCCGCACGCGCCGACCGCCTCATGCGGGACGCCTGCGTCAAAGCTTCGGTGACGCTGATCGAGGGCACGCGCCGGGAAGAGCATGCCGCGCTCATCGAGCATCTCAGGCTGCGCGGCGATCTCACCGCGAGCTTCCTCATCCGCACCATCGCGCATGGCAAGGTCGATTTCTTCGGCTCGGCGCTGGTCGCGCTCAGCCAGCAGTCCGGGCAGCGGGTGAGAACGCTGCTGGCCGGCGGGCACGACGTGGCTTTGCAGGCGCTGTTTCGCAGCGCCGGCTTGGCCGCCGCCACGCACGCCATCATCCTGCGCGCGCTGAAGATCTGGCGTGAGGTCGCCAACGGCAAGCGCGTCGCAGGCGTCCAGGAAGTCAGCTGGCTGATGCTCAAGGATCTGGGCGGGCAGTCCGCGGAAGGCGATCTCGCCGCCCTGGTCAAGTCGATCCATCTCGATGCGCTGCGCGAGAATGCTCGAGATCATGCGCTGGCGATCGCCGCTGCTTAGCCTTTATACCTCGCAAAGAAATCGGGGAAATCTTCCATCGCCGCGGCAATGATGCGCAGCGATGCGGCCGTTTGCAGTAATTCGGCCGTGCCGTTGCGCTCAGCAATGCCTGCCGCATACTGCCGGGCGACGGCGATGGTCGACGTCTGCGGATCACCGGGGGCGTGGAAGAGCAGTTCGCGCGCCAGTCCTCTCAGAAAGTTAGTGATCGAAAGTGCGGTCTCGGATGGAATCGCGTGGTCCTGGCTTGGGCTGCGAAGCCTCAGGATTTCCAGGCCGACCGTGACGGCGGCGACGGCGCCACCCAGAACCGCTTCGCCCTTTCTCCCGGAATTCTGCACCAGCGGCATCAACTGGTTGATCCGGTCATAGGCGAGGCTCTCGAAGGCGGAACGCCTGGGCACCCGCTCGTGCAGGCAAAGCCGCGCCAGATCCTGGCGCATGGCGCGCACGATGCGGTTGGCGGCGCGCGATGGGTCGGCGGGCAGCACGACGATGAAAACGGCGATCGCGAGCGGGATGCCGACCAGGATCGACGCCGAGCCGGCGAGAAACGGCCCGGGGTCGTAGGTCATCGCCTGATGCGGACTGAGGAAGGCGAGAAAGTTGATGGCGAAGGCCGTCGCCACGCCGACAAAGCGCGGATTGGCCATGGCCAATGCGGCCGGCACCAGGATCGGCACCACAAACAGTGTGAACCAGCCGAAACCGGGCAGGGCGGGGAGCGCGACCTGGCCGACCAGAAAGGCAAAGGGGAACGCCAGCAGCGTTCCCTTGAAGAAGCCCCAGGACACCTGCACCGGGTCGGGGCGAGCGGCAAACAGGCTCGACACGACGGCGACGAGGATGACGGTGCCGGCCGCTTCCGACCATTTCGTCGTCAGCCAGAAGGCGGCAACCAGCAACGTGGCCAGGGCGGCGCGCACGGCGTTGCGGAATGCCCCGGGGTAGTCGCGGTGCACCACCAACGCCGGCTGCCTGCCGTCGCGGGTCGGGCGTGTGACAGGCGCGCGCAAGGCATCGAGACCGCGCAACGCCTGTTTTAGCGCTTCGGCGAAATCGGCGGCGATGATGAGGCGAGTGATGGTGCCGACCCTGTCGTCACCCTGATCGGCGGAGGCATCGGGCATTTGCCGGGCCTTGCCGGCAATCGCGTCGAGCCGTGCTATCCACGGCGACGTATCGTTCAATGCGCCGGGCTTGGTTGCCAGTTCGCCGACGAGGGCCTGCAACTCCGAACGCACCGGAATAAGTGCCGCGTTTTTCGGCGCTGCGTGCGCATGCAGCGCGCGTGCCGCCGACAGCGCCGAAAGCAGTTGCCCGATGGTGCGGCGTACCGGATGCGCGCGCGGCGCGAAGCTTGGCGCCTCGAGCCTGGCGTAGGCGCGCATTTCGCCAAGCGTCTGGGTGTCGGCGACGAGCTTTCGATGCAGGCCGGAAAGCGTTGCCGGGTCACCGCCGGAGAACGCACCGCCGGCATAGGTGGCGAGATCGAGAATGCAGCGTTTCAGCCGCGAGATGATGGCGTCGCTGGCCAGTTTGGGCAGGATCAGCCGGCTGGTCAGGCCGGCGCAGACGATGCCGAGCACGATCTCGGCGCAGCGCGCGACCGCGAGGTCGACGACGAGATGCGGTTGTCCGAAGGCGGGCAGACCGATGATCATCGCGGTGTAGCCAGCAAGGGCGGCGCCATAGGCTTCGGGATTGCGCAGCAGCGAAGAGACGAGGGTGCAGATGCCGATCCAGACGGCAAGCGCCGTCACCAGCACCCAGGGATTGGGGCCAAACACCGTGGTGATGCCGATCGCCGCGATGCCGCCGGCAAGCGTGCCGAGCAACCGGTAGAACCCCTTTGCCAGCACCATGCCGGCAACCGGCTGGGCAACGATGAACACTGTCATCATCGCCCATTGCGGATGATCGAGCTTCAGCGCATAGGCGGCCAGAAGCGCGATCAGGCCGGCCGAAACGGTGCGCAGGGCAAAAATCCAGTCCGAGCGCGTCGGCTGCGTCAACCCACTGAGCCTCGTCTCGAAATAGGTTTTCAGCCGTGCCCAGGTCACATGCTGGTCTCCGCATCAGAAGCGCAGGCTAGACCGGCTGGCGGCTAGATATCCAGCACTTCCGTCGCGGCGAATTCGGCGCGTTCCTGGATAAAGCGAAAGCGCGCCTCCGGCTTGGTGCCCATCAGCGCGTCGACCGCATCCTTGGTGGCTGCCTCGGCATCGATCACATCGACCCTGAGCAGCGTGCGCTTTCTCGGGTCCATGGTGGTTTCCTTGAGCTGCGAGGCCATCATCTCGCCTAGGCCCTTGAAGCGACCGAGCTCGACCTTGCCGCGGCCGGTGAATTCGGTGCGCAGAAGCTCGTCCTTGTGGGCGTCGTCGCGGGCGTAGGCGACCTTGCCGCCTTGGCGGATCGAGTAAAGCGGCGGCACCGCGAGATAGAGATGGCCACCGCGCACCAGCGCCGGCATCTCCTGATAGAAAAAGGTGATCAGCAGCGAGGCGATGTGGGCGCCGTCAACGTCGGCGTCGGTCATGATGATGACCCGGTCGTAACGCAAATCCTCGTCGCGATATTTTGAGCGCGTGCCGCAGCCCAGCGCCTGGGTCAGGTCCGATATCTGCTGGTTGGCGGCCAGTTTGTCGTTGCCGGCACTGGCAACGTTGAGGATCTTGCCGCGCAAGGGCAACACTGCCTGGCTGGCGCGGTCGCGCGCCTGCTTGGCCGAGCCGCCGGCCGAGTCGCCTTCGACGATGAAGAGCTCGGCGCCGGCGGCGGCATTTTGCGTGCAGTCGGCGAGCTTGCCGGGCAGGCGCAGCTTGCGCACCGCGCTCTTGCGCGACACTTCCTTTTCCTGGCGGCGGCGGACGCGTTCGTCGGCACGCGCGATCACCCATTCGAGCAGTTTCGAGGCCTCTTGCGGATTGTCGGCCAACCAATGATCGAACGGATCGCGGATCGCGGTTTCGACGATGCGGATCGCCTCGATCGTCGCCAGCCTGTCCTTGGTCTGGCCGACGAATTCAGGCTCGCGGATAAACACCGACAGCATGCCGGCAGCCGAGATCATGACGTCTTCGGAGGTAACGATCGAGGCGCGCTTGTTGCCGACGAGGTCGGCATAGGCGCGCAGCCCCCGCGTCAGCACGTTGCGGAAGCCGGCCTCGTGGGTGCCGCCTTCGCCGGTCGGGATGGTGTTGCAGTAGGAGTTGATGAAGCCGTCGCCGCCGAACCAGGTCACTGCCCATTCGAGCGAGCCATGGCCGCCTTGCCTGTCGCTTTTTCCCGCGAAGATTTCCCGCGTCACCTGGAATTCGTCGCCGAGCGAGGCCTTGAGATAGTCCTTCAGGCCGCCGGGAAAATGGAACTCCGCCTTAGCCGGTGTCTGATCCTTTTCCTTGATCAGCGAGGGATCGCAGGTCCAGCGGATCTCGACTCCGCCGAACAGATAGGCCTTCGAACGCGTCATGCGGTAGAGGCGCGCCGGCTCGAAGGCCGCGCCCTTGCCGAAAATCTGCTCGTCGGGGTGGAAGCGGGTCTTGGTGCCGCGGCGATTATGGACCTCGCCAAGGTGCTCCAGACCGCTCACCGGGATACCGCGCGAAAAACGCTGGCGGTATAGCTGACGACCACGCGCGACTTCGACCTCGAGATGGTCGGACAACGCGTTGACGACGGAGACGCCGACGCCGTGCAGGCCGCCCGATGTCTCATAGACCTTCGAGTCGAACTTGCCGCCCGAATGCAGTGTCGTCATGATCACTTCGAGGGCCGGCTTCTTGAATTTCGGATGCGGATCGACCGGAATGCCGCGGCCATTGTCGGTGACGGTCAGAAAGCCGTCGGCCGAAAGCTCGACATCGATGAAGGTGGCATGGCCGGCAACCGCCTCGTCCATCGAATTGTCGATGACCTCGGCGAAGAGATGGTGCATCGCCTTGTCGTCGGTGCCGCCAATATACATGCCTGGCCGGCGACGCACCGGCTCGAGACCTTCGAGCACCTCGATGTCGGCGGCGCTGTAGCCTTCACTGCCATCCTTGATCGCGGCAGGACGCTTCGTGGCTTGCACGAGCGGATCCGCCGGGCGCGCCGGCGTGCGAGCCGGCTGCTTCTCCAGACTGCCGAAAAGATCGTTGTTGTCGTCCATGCCTGCCATAGGGTCCGGTGCTGCGAATCACTCGCCGATACTGCCACGCTTTTCGGCGCCAGGCGACGGAGGTTCCTGTTACGTTCGGGGATTTACCTCCTCTTATCCTAAAACCATTCGATAACCAAGCGGGCCGAAATAGCTCTGACACCGCCGCGCGGGATTCCTGATTCTTTAACAATGCCGCCTAGCGTGACCTCCAACATAACAAGAAACGACGGGCATCAGGGGTTTCGGCGTGAGGGGCAAGGCCATTACGATGATCGGCATCGCCGCCGTTTTCGGCGCGATCTCGATCTTTGCCGCGGATTTCTGGGTCAAGAGCCAGGCCAAGGCCGATGCCCAGGAGAAAACCGCGTCGATCGCCGCTCCGGCCGCGCCCACGATCGAGTTCAAGACCATCGTGGTCGCGAATGCGCCATTGCGCTACGGGATGGAACTCGAGCGCGCCAAGCTCAACGAAATCCCCTGGCCGCAGGATTCCCTGCCGCAGGGCGCCTTTGCCACCATCGACGGATTGCTCGGGGAGGGCGGCCGCGTGGTGCTGTCGCCGATCGAGGTCAACGAACCGGTGCTGCTCACCAAATTGTCGGGGCTGAACGGCCGCGCGACGCTCTCCAACATGCTGACGCCCGGCATGCGGGCGGTGACCATCCGCACCGACGAGATCGCCGGTGTCGGCGGCTTCGTCACGCCGGGCGACCGTGTCGATGTCGTGCTGACGCGCGATGCCGGCGAAATCCAGGAAGTGGCCAAGAACGCGCAAGGGGCGGCCGGTTCGACGATAACCTCCGAGATCGTGGTCGCCGACGCCAAGGTGCTCAGCGTCGGGCAGGGCGCCGACGAGCGCCAGACGACGCCCCAGGTCGCCAACTCCGTGACCCTCGAGGTGACGACCGAAGGTGCGCAGAAAGTTGCGCTTGCCCGCACCGTCGGCACGCTGTCGCTGTCGCTTCGCTCCGCCAGCGAAGGCGGCGAGGGCAAGGACGGCGTCACCACCATCTCTTCCTTCGGCGGATCGGTGGCAGCCAAGGCCCAGGCCGCGGCCGGCTCGCTGTTCGAGGCGATGACCAAGGAGCCGGAGAAACCGAAATTCAAGACGGTCATCGTGACGCGTGGCACGAAGGCCGAGGAATATCAGGTTCCTGCGCGGGACCAGAAATAGGAATATCAGGTTCCTGAGTGGACCAGAGCAGGACCGGTGGGGACCGGACGGGACGGGAACAATGTTCAGGCAACTTCAATATCGAATGGCAAGCCGGCCGCGTTTCGTGCGTGCCCTGGCGATTTCACTGGCCGCCAGCGGCTTGCTCGCCTTCGCCGGCGCCGCCAAGGCGGACAATGACGTCGTCCATGTCTCGTCGACCAGGAATGCGTCGATCAAGGTCGCCAAGGGCAAGCCCAAGACCATCATGACCAGTGCGGCCTTTTACCAGATCGTCATCGGCGATCCGGAGATCGCCAACGTCAATCCGCTGACAGACAAATCCTTTTATGTGCTCGGCAACAATCTCGGCACCACCGGCATCGCGCTATTCGACGAGAACAAGCAGCTCGTCGGCACCGTCGACATCGAGGTGACGCTCGACACCGACCAACTGGCGAACACCATCCGCGCCAGCGTGCCGGACGCCAGGATCAAGGTCGGCTCGGCCAATGGCCGCGTCGTGTTGTCGGGCGAGGCGGATGACGCGGTCGCCGCCGAAAAGGCAAACAAGATCGCGACGCGCTTTTCCGGCACCGAGGAAGTGATCAACTCGGTCAACATCTCGTCGTCGCAGCAAGTCCAGCTCAACGTCCGCTTCGTCGAGATCAACCGCCAGGCGAGCCAGGACCTTGGCGCCAAATACGCCGCCAATTTCGCCTATGGCATCGGTGGGCGCAATGTTGCGTTGCCCGCGGGGTCAATAACGGCGGCAGGGACAGGCGAGATCATCGGCAAACTTTTGTCGAATGGCGTCTCGATCGACATCGCCATCAAGGCGCTGGAAGAGCGGGGCCTTGCCCGTCGGCTGGCGGAGCCGAACCTGATCGCCCGTTCCGGCGAGACGGCAAGCTTTCTGGCCGGCGGCGAATTCCCGATCCCGGTTTCCGAGGAGAACGGCAAGATCTCGGTCAGCTACAAGAAATACGGCGTCAGCCTGGATTTCACGCCGACCGTGCTCAAGGACGGGCTGGTCAGCCTCGACATCGCGCCGGAAGTTTCCTCGATCGACGCGTCGGCCTCCTACAATATCGGTACCATCTCGGTGCCCGGCTTCATCGTTCGCCGCGCCAGGACCTCGGTCGACCTGAAGAACGGCCAGAGCTTCATGATCGCCGGTTTGCTGCAATCGCAAAATGACATCACCACGTCCCGCATTCCCGGCCTCGGCAAGATGCCGGTGCTTGGATCGCTGTTCTCGTCGAAATCCTATCAGCGGCGCGAGACCGATCTGGTGATCATCGTCACACCCTATCTGGTTAAGCCTGTCGATCCGTCGAAGAAGCTCGCGGAGCCGACAGACGGCACCCAGCCGGCCAGCAATGTCGACTACTTCCTCAACAACACCGAGGAAGTGAAGGGCTCCGATGCCGGCCGTGCCGTCGCGCTGGCCGATGGCCGTGTCACGCAGCCCGCGGCGGCCACCACGGCCGGTCATTTCCTCGACCTGCCGAAGGATTGAAGCCATGCGTATGGTCTTGAGATCGAGCATCGCCCTGCTTTTTGCCGGCTTCGCCGCCGGCTGCACCAGCGATGACTATGTGCGCAGCGAAGGGATGACGTCCGGCGCTGGTGACGCGCAGGCCGCCAACACCGTCATGCAGATGGTCGATCCCTGGAAATACGGCGTCCAGAACACGCGGCTGCTTGTGCCCGCGCAGCGGGGCAACGCCGCTGCCGTCACGCCCGACCAGGCGGCTGCCGCGAAGGCATCGCAGTCCTCCACAAGCGACTGATTTAACGGACAATCCAACAGGCGACGACCGACAGGCAGGCAGAATGGCAAACGGCATCAAGACCAAGAAGATCCTGCTCGTATCGACCGACGGGACTTTCGTGCAGGACACGCGGACCGCATTCGCCGCCTCCGAGGTTATCCAGCTGTCGACGGTGGACAAGAATCTCACCGAATTGCGCGGTGAGATCCAGGAGACCGACTTCGGCGCCATTATCGTCGACATGGATGCGGCAAGGCTGGACGAGATCGACGCCCTGCAGCGCGTCATGCGCCGGCTGGAGGGCAAGGTGCCGGTCGTGGTCGTCACCCAGGAGTTCAACGCCGCCGCGGCGCGCATCCTGGTGCAGCTCAAGGTCGCGGATTTCCTGGTCAAGCCCATCACCACCGCCGACCTCGTGCGCTCGGTGGTACGGGCACTGCAGGGGCCCGGGCGGGAGGAAAACACCGAATCGCAGATCTACACCTTCATGCCGGCCGCGGGCGGCGTAGGCACCACGACGCTGGCCTTGCAGACGGCGTTCCAACTGCATCATTCGGTAACGCGCGGCGCCTCGACATGCGTCGTCGACCTCAACTTCCAGCAGGGGGCCTGCGCCGAGTATCTCGATCTGGAACCACGCTTCGACATCACCGAGATCGAAAACCAGCCCGAACGCCTGGACCGGCAACTGCTCGACGTCATGTTGTCGAAGCACGCCAGCGGACTTTGTGTTCTGGCGGCGCCGACGCAGCCGGCGGAAATGCGCTCGTTCAAGACCGATGTCGTGGTGCGCATGCTGGATCTCGTCTCGGCCTATTTCGACAATGTCGTCATCGACATGCCGCGTACCTGGTTTCCATGGACGGAGACGGTGCTGCTCGGCTCCAACAAGCTCTATATCGTCGCCGAAATGACGGTGCCGTGCCTGCGCCACACGCAGCGGCTGATCCAGGCGGTCTACGAGACCGCGGGCAAGGAAGTGAAGCCGAACGTCATCGTCAACCGTTTCGAACAGAAGATGTTCGACAACGGCATCAAGCAGGCGGACGTCCAGGAGATACTCGGCGAGCATTTCGTCGGCGGCATCGCCAACAATTACCGGCTGGTGCGCGAGGCGGTCGATCGCGGCGTGCCGCTGCACGAGATCGATCCGAACGCCAATGTCGTCAACGATCTGAAGAAGATCATCCTTCCGGAAGAGGCGGTCTCGATCGGCGGCAAGTCGAGGTCGCTGTTCAGCATCGGCAAAGGCCTGCTGAAGAGGAGGGCCGGATGACCAGCCGTTTTTCCACGCTGCAGAACCGCGACGCCCGTCCGCAGCGCCCGGCGGAATCAACGCCGGTCGCGCATGCGGTCGTCATCCCGAGCAACCGAAAAACGTCGCCGGCAAGGGCTGAGGCAGCACCGGCGAAGAACGCCAACAAGGTGCTCGATGCCCGGGTGCGCATTCACCGGTTGCTGCTCGAGGAGATCAACCTTGTTGCGCTGGAGCGCTTGCCCAAGGACGAGATGCGCCGGCAGGTGCATGATTTCGTGTCGGAAAAAACCCGCCAGGAACGAATGGCGATCAACACCGCCGAACTCGATGCGCTGGTCGACGACATCGTGGACGAGATGGTCGGCCTCGGTCCGCTCGAGCCGCTGCTCAAGGATCCCGAGATCAACGACATCCTGATCAACGGCCATCAGAACTGCTTCATCGAAAAGAAAGGCAAGCTCCAGCAGGTCCATATTCCGTTCAAGGATGAGGCGCATCTGCTTAGAATCATAAACAAAATCGTCGCGGCGGTTGGCCGCCGCGTCGACGAATCGCAGCCCATGGTCGATGCCCGCATGCTGGACGGCTCGCGTTTCAACGCCGCCATCCGCCCGGTCGGCGTCGACGGGCCGCTGGTATCGATCCGCAAATTCTCCAAGAACAAGCTCGGCCTGCACAAGCTGGTCGAATTCGGCGCCATCACCCAGAATATGGCCGAAGTGCTGGCCGCGGCGGTTCATGCCCGCAAGACGACGATTATCTCCGGCGGTACCGGCACCGGCAAGACGACGATGCTCAACGCGCTGTCGGCGTTCATTCCGGAAGACGAGCGGCTGATCACAATCGAGGATGCGGCGGAACTCCAATTGCAGCAGCCGCATGTCGCGCGCATGGAAACGCGCCCCGCCAACATCGAAGGCCATGGCGAGCTGAAGCAGCGCGACCTCGTCAAGAACGCGCTGCGCATGCGCCCCGACCGGGTCATTCTCGGCGAGTGCCGCGGCGAGGAAGCATTCGACATGCTGCAGGCGATGAACACCGGCCATGAAGGATCGATGGCGACGATCCACGCCAACACGCCGCGCGATGCCATTTCGCGCCTCGAACAGATGCTGGGCATGACCGGCATGCCGATGACGGTGCAGTCGATCCGCAGCCAGATCGCCAGCGCCATCGACATCATCGTCCAATTGACCCGGCTTTCCGACGGCAAGCGCAAGGTGACGAGCGTCGCCGAGGTGACCGGCATGGAAGGCGACGTCATCCAGATGCAGGAGATATTTCGCTTCGTGCGCACCGGCATGGATGCCGATGGCGGGATTCTTGGGTATTTCGAGGCGACCGGCATTCGGCCACGCTTCCTGGAGGATCTGCGCGCCATGGGCATCGAGTTTCCCGGACGCTATTTCGAACCCGGCCGGCCGCAGGAGTAGCCAAGGTGTTGGACGGGTTCAGCGCGATCTATGTGGTTTATGCCGGGGCCGCGCTGACCGGCATCATGGTCGCCGAGGCCTGCTATCTTCTCTATGCCGGCCGCAGCGACAAGCGTACCGCCATCAACCGGCGCATGAAACTGCAGGAAAACAAGATCAGCCAGGAGCAGGTGCTGATCCAGCTGCGCAAGGAACGCGGCCTCGATGCGGGCACCTCGCTGTTCTCGCCGGACCGGTTTCGCGCCCTGCGCACGCAATCGGGCATGATCATGCCGTTGTCAAAGTTCCTGATGATCACCTCGGGTGTGGCGATGGCCGTGGCCTTGCTCGCCATCTCGTATGGTTCGTCCCTGCTTGTCGGACTTGTGCTTTTTGTCGTGCTGGTGCCGGTGCTGCCTGTCATGGCGATGCGCTTCAAGCGCAAGCGCCGGCTCAAGCGGTTCGGCATGCAATTGCCGGAAGCGCTCGAACTGATTACGCGCGGCCTGAAGGCCGGTCATCCGGTGCCGGTGGCCATCGCCATGGTGTCGCGCGAGATGCCCGATCCGATCGGCACCGAATTCGGCGTCATCGCCGATGAGGTCACGTATGGTTCCGATCTAGTCACGGCGTTGAATTCGCTGTTCGACAGGGTCGGCCATGAGGATCTGCCACTGTTCATAACCGCCGTCTCGATCCAGTCCAGTTCGGGCGGCAATCTGCGCGAGATCCTGGACGGCCTGGCGTTGACGATCCGCGAGCGCGGCAAGCTGCGCCGCAAGGTGCGCGCCATTTCGACCGAAGGCCGCATGTCGGCCTACATCCTGACGGCGATACCGGCGCTGCTGTTTGCCGCCATCATGGCGCTGATGCCGACCTTCTACCGCGATGTCTGGGATGAACCGAAGACCTGGTACCTGATTGGCGGATCGATCGCCTGGCTGATGCTTGGCAATCTCATGATGTTCAAGATGTCGAATTTCCGGTTCTGACATGCGGGCCCTGGTCGAATTTCTCGCCTCGCTCGCACCCACCTCATTGGTGCCTCTGGCCATGCTGATGCTTGTCGCGGGCGCCGTCGCGGTTGCCTGGCCGATGGTGGTGGCGAAGGGCGACCGCAACGACGTCAAGCGCCGGCTCAAGGTCGACGCGCCCGTGGCCGCGAAGCCCGAGCCGGTGCAGAAGAAGAATTCAAACGTCGTGCGCGAGAAGGCCGTGAAGCGGGCGCAGGAGTTCTACGCCAAGAGCGACCCGGAAAATGTCGCCCGGTTGCGCATGAAGCTGATCCTGGCGGGTTACATGGAGCCGCGCGCGGTCGGCATGTTCTTCCTGATACGTTTTGCGGCGCTCGTCGGCGCCGCGACCGGCGCCTTTGTCGTCAATCATTGGATGGCCAGCCCCGACGCGACGATGACCAGCCGCTGGGCATTCGTCACCCTTTCAGGCGTGGCCGGCTACTTCCTGCCCGGTCTGGTCCTGACGCAGAAGGTGCGCGAGAAGATGCGCGAATACCGCAACGGCTTTCCCGATTTCATGGACCTGATGATCGTCTGCTCGGATGCCGGCATGAGCATGGAGGCCGGCATCGAACGGGTCTCGAAGGAACTCGCCAAGACCTATCCGGCGCTCAGCCAAAACCTGCAACTGGTGTCGCTGGAACTGAGGGCGGGGCGCAGCCTCGACGATGCGCTGAAGGCGCTGGCCGAGCGCCTGAGCCTGGATGAGGTTCGCTCGTTCGCAACGCTGTTGCAGCAGTCGAAGGAGCTTGGCACCAGTCTCTCGGGTGCGCTGCGGGTCTTTTCCGATGAAATGCGCCACAAGCGCATGTCGCTGGCCGAGGAGAAGGCACACGCCTTGCCGGCCAAGATGTCGGTGCCGGTCACGGTCTGCATCCTGCCGGTGGTGCTGATGATCGCGATCATTCCGATCATCGTCAAACTGACGGGCGCCCACTAGGCTGCGCTGGTATTCAGGTGATGCCGGCCTGCAATGGGCAGGCTGCCTGCGTTACGACGGGAGAATCCCATGCGAATTCTGTTGCCTACCTTCCTCAGCCTCGCGTTCATCAGCCTGTCGCCCGCCCAGGCCGCTGGAAGCGATTGCGGCGATGCCGCCGCTTTGGTGCAGCAAGCCTATCCCAAGGCCCGCAAGAACGCCGACGGCGCCTCGTTCACGCTCGAACCCCACACCAGCATCGCCCTGACGTCTGCATATGGCGACTCGCCGGGGCTGGTCTGCAAGATCTGGCCCGCCCATGACGATCTGCTGTTGGTTGCGGTGCCGCTGATGGATAGTTCCCAACCCAGCGATTACGCGCATGCCGGCGATATCGAGCTTCTGGTCGTCGACCGGAAAAGCCGCAAGGTGCGCCAGCGCCTGCTGCAGCCCGGGCTGATGAATGATGATGCCATCGCCATCCGCAAGGTGGAACTCGATACCGGCCGGTATGCGCTGGCGCCCGATGTCTCCGCCTTCGGCCTGCGCATCGAAATGGCGAACAATTCGCTGCCTAACCCCTTCAGTGAGACCGACCTGCGGCTCTATGCCGTCGACGGCGATTCCTTGCGGATGGTGCTCGATGGCCTGGTCGTGGCCGGCAATGGCGGCGAGGGCGATACCAATTGCGCCGGATCCTTCCATACCAGTCAGGTGAGTCTGGCGATGAGCCCGGCCAAACATGATGGCTACCACGATATCACGGTGGTCGAACGGATGGATACCGACAATCCGTTGCCCGATAACACTGGCGAGTGCCAGTCCCATCCCGGCAAGTCCGTGAGCCAAACCTATCGGCTGCGCTATGACGGCAGCCGGTATACGGTTCCGGCGGGGCTCAAGGGCCTGGAACCGGAGTGACGCGGCCAGCGTATTTGCCGCAGGGGTCTTCGGGAAACAGGCTTCGCTCGAACGCCGTGCGCGCGATGGCACCATGTTCCTGCAGCCATGCCGCCACTACGGTTGTCATAGCTGCGGCCCGCGCCCACTGGTTAATGGCTGGTGTGCTCGAAGCCCCAATTTAAGCGCGTTTCGGCACCGAAGCTTAATCGCTCGGATGTAATGTCCTTCCTGAAGAACGACCCGGCAAATCGGGCGACGGGGCAGGGCATGCGTCACACGAGGTTCACGGCGGCGGCCGTCGCGATAGCTGCCGTCTTTATGGTCACCGGCTGCTCGACCAGCGCTGTCGATACGACCAAGACCACGGCCATTCAGCCAGCGGCCGGGGATGTCAGCGCATCCGATCTGACCGAAGGCAAGGCGCAGTTTCGCGACGCCAATTATGGCCTCGCCGAACAGCATTTCCGCAAGGCCGTCGAGTTGAAGGCCGACAACGCCGAAGCCTGGATGGGGCTCGCCGCCGCCTATGACGAACTCGGCCGCTTCGACTTTGCCGACCGCGCCTACGACCAGCTGCTGAAGGTCGCCGGCCGCAAGCCGCAGATCGTCAACAATATGGGCTATTCGCAATTGTTGCGCGGCAACAGGAAGAAAGCCAGGGTGCTGCTGCTCGAAGCGAAAGCCGGCATGGCCGACGCTACCGTCGTCAACGCCAACCTGGCCCTGTTGAACAGGGGTTGATGTCGTCCGCTGCCGGCGCCCGCCATGATTGTTTTCGGGACAGCTGCCATCGACGCTTTGTAAACCCTATCCGCAGGTTGAGCCGAAAGATCCGCTGAAAAATGACATTCGAGGGCTGTCGCTGACCTAGAATGCAGCGCAACCGCCGACGCTGGAGCGGACGCAAATGAATTGAACCCGGCATCCCGCTCTATCTATTTGTTCTAGCCGCATTTCTGCTACGCCACGCGCCGCCGCTTGGTTGCAAGATGCTCTAAGGGGCCCTCGCCTGATATGTTGGACTTCAGTTCGCTTCTGCTCGCGGCTGCGCTGTCGGGCACCTGCCTCAGCATCACCATGTTCGCGATCTGGCTCACCGCGCCGCGGGCAGGCTTCGTCCTGACGGTGGCATGCGGCATTCTCGTGCTCGTCGCGCATGTGATCCTGTTCTGGCGCTACACCAGGGAGCCTGATCCGCTGCTTTGCCAGATCGCGCTTGCACTGCTCAGCCTGGGGTTCCTGATCATCTGCCTGTCGACCATGCAGTATCTCGGCGTGCCGGATTACAGGCGTGTCGTCTTGCCGACGCTTGTTGCCATGCTCGTCTGCGCGACCGTGACCTTGCTGGGCTTCGATGGAGTTGGCTTCATTGTCACCTACACCACTGTGACTGCACTGTTGTCGGCGATCGGCGCCATGTTCTGGGTCAATGGCAGTCACGATCGCCGGATCCTGCTGGTGGTTTCGTTTCTGAGCGGCACCTGCGCGCTATCGTTCGCGCTTTGCGCGCTGGTCCTGCTGACCAAGGGGCAGTGGACACTCGCGACCGCGCCCGACAACTGGGCCGAACGGCTGAATTCGGTCGTGGCGGTGGCTTGCATGACCGGCCTCGGTGCATTGACGCTCTCCCTCCATCATCTGCAGGCGCAGATCGAACTGAAGGCAGAGACCATGACCGATCCATTGACCGGGCTGATGAACCGGCGCGGGTTGACGTCGCTCTATGGCGAGCGGACGTTTGGTCCGTTCATGTCGGTTGTCATGTTCGACCTCGACCACTTCAAGAGGACCAACGACATTTACGGCCATCCGGTCGGGGACCAGGTTCTGTGCCGCTTCGCCGCGGTCATCAAGAAATATGCCAGGACCGGTGTCGATGCCTTTCGCCTCGGCGGCGAGGAATTCGCAATCGTCATGTCGCGGATGACGGAAGAGCGGGCCTACGATTTCGCCAGCAAGATCGGCGTTGCGTTCGGCACTGAAATCGTTGCCACCCAGCACGGTCCGTTGCGCAGCACGGTGAGCGGCGGCATCGGCTTTGGCGCGGCCGACGGCAGCACGCTCCACGAGGTGCTGGCCGAGGCCGACGCGGCGCTCTACGCCGCCAAGCGCGCCGGGCGAAACTGCGTCGTCAGCCGCACGGGAGCGGGCAAGGCCGAGCCGGCCTTGCGTTCGGCGTAGTCCAAAAAGACTATTCTGCGGCTCCCAGATAATCCGACAGAGGCGGGCAGGAGCAGACCAGGTTGCGGTCGCCGGCGACGTTGTCGATGCGCGATACCGGCGGCCAGTACTTTGCTGATGTGTCGGCATCGCCGGCGGGATAGGCCGCTTCCAGGCGCGAATAGGGATGGATCCACTGGCCGGCCAGCGCCTCGGCGGCGGTGTGCGGTGCGTTGACCAGCGGATTGTCGGTCAAGGGCCATTCGCCCTTGGCCACTTTCGCCGCTTCGCCCGCTATGGCGATCATCGCCTCGCAGAAGCGGTCGAGTTCCCGCTTGGGCTCGGATTCGGTCGGCTCGACCATCAGCGTGCCGGCGACCGGGAACGACATGGTCGGCGCATGGAAGCCGTAGTCGATCAAGCGCTTGGCGATGTCGTCGACACTGATGCCGGCGCTGTCCTTGAGCACGCGGGTGTCGAGAATGCACTCATGCGCGACGCGATCGTGCCTGCCCTTGTAGAGCACCGGGAAATGCGCGCCGAGCCGCGTCGCCACATAGTTGGCGGACAGGATCGCCGTTTCGGTCGCCTGCTTGAGGCCGGACGCCCCCATCATGCGGATATACATCCAGGTGATCGGCAGGATCGAGGCGCTGCCGAAGGGGGCCGCCGAGACGGCATGAGCCGAGCCTTCGGTGACGTGGCCGGGCAGATACGGCTTCAGATGCGCCTTGACGCCGATCGGGCCGACGCCGGGGCCGCCGCCGCCATGCGGGATGCAGAAGGTCTTGTGCAGGTTCATATGGCAGACGTCGGCGCCGATGTCGCCGGGACGGGCCAACCCGACCAGCGCGTTGAGGTTGGCGCCGTCGAAATAAACTTGCCCGCCATGCTCGTGGATCAGGCCGCAGAGATCGCGCGCGCCTTCCTCGAACACGCCGTGCGTCGACGGATAGGTGAACATCAGCGCCGCGAGGTTTGGCGCGTGTTGGGCCGCCTTGGCCTTCATGTCGTCCATGTCGATGTTGCCGTCCTCGGTGCAGCGCACGACGACGACGCTCATGCCGGCCATCGCGGCGCTCGCCGGATTGGTGCCATGCGCCGAGGACGGGATCAGGCAGACGGTGCGGTGGTTGTCGCCGCGCGAGCGGTGATAGCCGCGAATTGCGAGCAGCCCGGCATATTCGCCCTGGCTGCCGGCATTGGGCTGCAAGGTGACGGCATCGAAGCCGGTGATCTCCGACAGCCAGCCTTCCAGTTCACCGATCATGGCGCGATAGCCGGCCGAATGCGCTGATGGCGCGAAGGGATGCAGATTGGCGATTTCAGGCCAACTCACCGGCATCATCTCGGCCGCGGCGTTGAGCTTCATCGTGCAGGATCCCAGGGGAATCATGGCGCGGTCGAGCGCCAGGTCCTTGTCGGCCAGCCGGCGCAGGAAGCGCATCATGTCGGTTTCCGACTTGTTTTCGTGGAAGACCGGCTGGGTCAGAAACTCCTTGCCGCGCGGCTTGCCGGGTACCGTGCTGTCGGCCGGGGCACCCGCCTTGGCGCCGAACAGGGCCGCGATGGCGTCGAGGTCGGCATCGGTCGAGGTCTCGTCGAAGCTGATGCCGACATGGTCGGCGTCGATAACGCGCAGCAGCCGGCCGGTCTTTTCGGCCGCGGCGGCGATCTGCGCGGCCTTGCCCTTCGCCTCCACCGTCACCGTGTCGAAGCGGCTGGCGCCGACGACTGATACGCCTGCCGCATCGAGGCCGCTTGCCAGACGGTTGGCCAGCGCGTGGATGCGCCCGGCGATCGCCTGCAATCCGGCGGGGCCGTGCCAGATGGCGTAAGCGGTCGCCATATTGGCGAGCAGCGCCTGTGCGGTGCAGATGTTGGAGGTCGCCTTGTCGCGGCGGATATGCTGCTCGCGCGTCTGCAAGGCAAGCCGGTAGCCGGGCCGGCCCTTGCTGTCGGTGGACTGGCCGACGAGGCGACCCGGCATCAGCCGCGTCAGCCTGTCGGAGACGGCGCAATAGGCGGCGTGCGGGCCGCCAAAGCCCATCGGCACGCCGAAGCGCTGCATCGGACCGACAGCGATGTCGGCGCCGAGCTCTGCCGGCGGGTCGGTCAGCGTCAGGCCGAGCGGGTCGGCGATGAAGACGACCAGCGCGCCGGTCGCGCGAGCCCTGTCGATCGCCGCCTTGTGGTCGCCATAGACGCCAAACGTGTCGGGCCAGGAGACGAGCAAGGCAGCGGTGTTGTCGTCGATCGTCTCGCCGTCGATCTCGATGCCGAGCGGTTCGGCACGGGTGCGCACCACGTCCAGCGTCTGCGGATGCGGCGTGCCGGCAAGCGCCACCTTGGTGCGCTTGTCGCGATGGTGGCGCAGCGCGATACCGACCGCCTCGGCCACGGCGGTCGCTTCATCGAGCAGCGAGGCCGAGGCCACCGGCAGGCCGGTCAACTCGGTGACCAGCGTCTGGAAATTGAACAGCATTTCGAGGCGGCCCTGGCTGATCTCGGCCTGATAGGGCGTGTAGGCCGTGTACCAGGCCGGGTTCTCGAATAGGTTGCGCTGGATGACCGGCGGCACATGGACGCCGTGATAGCCGGCGCCGATGAAGCTCTTCAGCACCGTATTCCCGGCCATCGTCGCCGAAAGCTCGCTCAGCGCTTCCGCTTCGCTCGCCGGTGCGGGCAGGGCAAGCGGCCGGTCGAGCCGGATCGACTTCGGCACGGACTGGCTGATCAGCGTTTCGACGGAGGGCACGCCGATGGCGGCGAGCATGGCTCTGGTGTCGTTGAGGCTCGGGCCGATATGGCGGGCCGAGAAGGGGTAGGGTGCTGCGGTCATGTCAATAAGTCCTGATATCAGCCGATATGGGCTTTGTAGGCAGCTTCATCCATGAGGCCGGCGAGCTGGGTTTCGTCGGCGAGCCTCATCTTCCACAGCCAGCCGGCGCCGGTCGCGGCCGAGTTGACCAGCGACGGGTCCGACGCCAGCGTGCCGTTGGCCTCGGTGATTTCGCCGTCGACCGGCGCGTAGACGTCTGAAGCAGCCTTGACGGATTCGACCACGACGGCGGTGTCGCCCTTGGCGAGCTTCCGGCCGGTTTCCGGCAGTTCGACGAAGACGAGATCGCCGAGCTGCTCCTGCGCGTAGTCGGTGATGCCCACGGTGGCGACACCGCCCTCGACGCGGAGCCACTCGTGATCTGCGGTGAAATAGGTTGTTGCCATGGAGATTATCCTTTGCGGTAGCGATGCGGTGTGAAGGGCAGGGAACTGATGTCGACAGGAATTTTCGTGCCGCGCACGTCGGCGAAAAGCCGTGTTCCGGGCTTTGCCAGCGGCGTCGCGACGTAGCCCATGGCGACGGGATGGCCAGCCGAAGGGCCGAAGCCGCCTGACGTGACATGGCCGGCGGGATTGCCGCCGGCGTCGAACAGCGCTGCACCGGCGCGCACAGGCTGACGGCCCTCGGGCTTCAATCCGACGCGCTTTTGAGAAGGACCGCGCTCCAGTATGGCGCGCAGCGCGTCGGCGCCGACAAAAGAACCAGTGGCGCGGATGTCCTTGGGAATCGCCCACATCAGCGCAGCACTCGCCGGATCGATCTCCGCGGTGAGATCCTGGCCGTGCAGGCAGAGCCCGGCTTCCAGGCGCAGGCTGTCGCGGGCGGCAAGGCCGATCCACGCCACGCGTTCATCTTCAAGCAGCTTCGCGACGAGATCGCGCGCATCAGCCTCCGGCAAGCCGATCTCGAAGCCGTCCTCGCCGGTATAGCCCGACCGGCTCATGAACCAGTTTTCGCGCGGCTCGACACCGTGCATGAACAGCAGCGAGCCGGTCTCGATGCCGGCGCGCGAAAGCGCCGCCCAGGCTTCGGGACCCTGGATGGCCAGGAAGACGCGGTCGAGCGACTCGATCCCGGCATCGAAATCGACTGCCAGGGCACGCAAATGCTTCTCGTCGGCGGTGGCGTTGCCGGCGTTGGCGACCACCATGAACCTGATATCGCCGAGGCGGGTGACGATGAGATCGTCCAGAATGCCGGCTGCTTCATTGAGGAAGAAGGACAGTTTGGATTGCGAGGTTTCGAGTGCGCTGGCATCCAGCGGGCAAGCGCGGTTGAGCAGCGCGACTGCACCCGGTCCGCTGACCTCGAACAGCTTCATGTGCGAGATGTCGAACAGGCCGGCATGCTCGCGGGTGTGAAGGTGTTCCTTCATGACGCCGGCCGGATAGGTCAGCGGCATCGACCATCCGGCGAACGCGCCAAAGCGCGCACCGGCGGCCATGTGGATGTCTTCGAGGGGAAGGTGTTTGGTGTCGTCGCCCGTCATGTCATCTCCAGAGTCGCACGCAATCGGTCGCGAATGGCGACCAGTCCGTGCCCCTCTGTCTGAAGCCTGAGAGACTCGCGCAGCCGGAACTCTGTCAGCGGCGCTTACACCTTCGGCGCGGGGGCAAGCCCCGACTTTCCAGAGTGTCTTTCCCGTCTACGGTTCTTTTGCCTGAGAGATTTCGGGCGATTTCCCCTTCGGCGACAGCTTTCGCTGCTCTCTCCCGCAAACAGGTAGGACTCAAAACATGAGCCCTCGACGCGCCATCCATAGCCCGTCGACGACACATTGTCACCTGTCAACGACAGCTTTGATGCATGTGGTTCTCCTAAAAACCGCTGCACACTTTTTGGGCGACATGCATTGGCTGACAAGTCTTCGCTAACCACGCCGTTTGCCGGTTTTTCAAGACACTATCGATATATCGGTAGGTGTGACGCTTTGGGGCCGGTGTTTGCCGGCAGCGGACGGGGACGGCAAATGGGCGAATTGATCATGAGTGCGCCGGTGGCGGGGCTGACCTCGAAAACCCGCATCACCGCGGAGGACGTGGCGATGCTGCGTCATGAGGTGTTCGGCGACGGCGTGGTGACGCGCGGCGAGGCCGAGGCGCTGTTCGCGCTCGACGCGACGGCGCGGGACAAATGCGCGGAATGGCCTAAATTCTTCGTCGAGGCGGTCACCGACTACATCATCCACCAGGAAAAGCCGGAAGGCTACATTTCGCAGGACAATGCCGACTGGCTGGTTCGCACGATCTCGCGCGACGGCATGGTCGACAGCCGGACCGAACTCGAATTGCTGGTCCATGTGCTGGAGGAGGCGAAATCGTCGCCGAGCCGGCTTTGCGTCTACGCTCTGGAGCAGGTGGCTCACGCAGTCGTCGACGGCAAGGGGCCGCTGATGCTGGGTGGTGCGCTGGTGCCCGGGCTGATCGCCAAGGCAGAGGTCGAGCTGCTGCGCCGGATCCTGCATGCCCATGGCGGCGACGGCAACATCGCAATCACTCGCGCCGAGGCCGAGGTGCTGTTCAGGATCAATGAGCGCACCGCCCAGGCCAGCAACGATCCGTCCTGGAACGATCTGTTCGTCAAGGCGATCGCCAATTTCGTCATGTGCTCGGCCGGATACGAGGCGCCGACCCGCGAGGTGGCGCTTCGCCGTGATTCCTTCCTCGATCGTGCCGATCCCGAAATCGGCGGCTTCTTCAGCCGCATGATCTCGGGCGGTCTTGCCGGCGTCATCGAAGCCTATCGGTCCCCGGATGACATCGAGGCCGAGTGGGAAGCCAAGAACAGGGCGACCGCGGCGCTGGCCCGCCGCGCGGAGACGATCGACGCCGGCGAGGCGAGGTGGTTGATCGAGCATATCGGGGCGGACCGGCCGCTGCACGAAAATGAACGCACGCTGCTGACACTGATCAAGCACGCCTCGCCGGAAATCCACCCGGCGCTGAAACCGCTGCTCGACAAGGTAGCTTGAAGGACCTTGGGTCGCTTGAAAGACTTTGGGGTCGCTTGAAAGACTTTGGTCAAACCACTGATTTGGCGTGTTATGCCTGAGTCTCAAATCCCGCCGTACCAGTCGTATCCATTGTCTTCCCAGTAGCCGCCGCGGCCGCCGCCGACAGTGGCGAAGCCGTCGACCAGTTCGATCTTGTAGAGGTATTTCGGCATCTTGTAGCCGAGCTGGCGCTCGACTCGGACGCGCAGCGGCGCACCGTTCTCGACCGGCAGCGGCTTGCCGTTCAGGCCATAGGCGAGGATCGTCTGCGGATGGCGGGCATCGATCAGGTCGATGCTGCCATAATATTTGATCTCGCCGGAAAGGCTGCGGTCGATCGTGTCGAGGCAATGGAACATGACGTAGCGCGCCTGCGGCTTGACCACAGCCTGATCCAGCACCAGCGACAGCGGCGTGCCGGTCCATTTGGCGATGCAGCTCCAGCCTTCGACGCAATCGTGGCGGGTGATCTGGGTGCGGCTCGGCATGTTCTGGAGCTGCTCGCGGCTAAGCGACAGCGGCTTCTCGACAAGACCCGAAACCTCCAGCCGCCAGTCGGCGAAATTGTTGCCGAGCAGGCCCTTGTAGGTGTCGTCGTCGGGTGCAGTGACGCCGTTCGGCCGCTGCGGCTGGCGAATATCGGCCTCGGTGAATTCCTGCGCCAGCGCGTCGCGGCCAGCAAGCAGGCGCTGCGCGCGGTATGTCAGGCCATTGGCAGCTTCGAGGAAGCTGCGCAGTCCGCTGCCGACGCTCAACTGGCTGTCGAAGGCGTCGCAACCCGACAGCATCATGCCGGAGGCGCCGAGGCTGGCGGCGGTCAGGAATTTTCTGCGGCTGATCTCGAACTTCGCCATGTCAGGCACTCCTCCTGGACGTCTCGTCATCCTGTGCGGGAGGATCCGTGCGGTACCACCCGGTGATGATCGAACGCAGTTCGTTGATGGGGCCAGCGGCCAGGATCATCAGGATATGGATGACGAAAAAGGCGACGAGCAGCACCATGACGGTGAAATGGATGGTGCGCGCCGTCTGCCTGCCACCGAGCATGTCGTTGAGGAACGGCAGCACCGAGTTCATGCTCGGCGACATCGCCAAGCCGGTGATGATCATCAGCGGCAACAGCACGAACAGCACGCCGCCATAGGCCATCTTCTGGAGCGTGTTATATTCCCGCCTGTGATGGAATCTGAGCCTGGCGTGGTCGACGATATCCCGCGGCAGCCGCTTCAAATCATCGAGACGGGGCGCCAGGTCGCGGCGCAGATGGCCGTTGGCCAGGCTGGCGACCAGCCACACGACCAAGGTCGTCGTCAGTATCCAGGCGAAGAAGAAATGCACCACCCGGGCGGTGCCGAGATCATAGTAGGACGGGATCGTGGCCCAGGATGGAAAGGCGCGGGACGTCTCCTGGCCTGCCGGCCCCGACCAGCCGAGAACGCCGGTGGTGTCGAAGCGGTGCCCGAAGACCTCGGTGTAGCCACGCGGCCCGGCGTCGGTGTTCTCGGCGCCGATGGCGAAGATGGTGTTGTTGTATTCGAAGCCCGACTGCTTGCCGATGTAGAGCTGCGGGCGGGCATTGAATATCTGCAGGCCGGAAAGCAGCATGAAGAACAGCGAGATGGCCCAGATCCAGTGCGTCAGCCGCGTCCAGCGCGACTGCCGGTAGATCAGCGTGTCGCCGTTTGGGGCGATTGTGTCCGCGCCGGCGGCTGATTGGCTCCTGGCAACCGATTCCATCGTGCTCCTGCCTCCCGGTCGGCCGACTTCGAGCCGGCCTCATGCGCTCAACGTTCTCCTCCCAATACGTCGCCAGCCAAAGCGATGTTTCATCCGATCACGAATTTATTACGGCTAACGGAGATTAATGGCGAGATTGACCGCCGCGGCCACGATGACCGTGTTGAAAAAGAAGGAAAGGATCGAGTGAACCATCACGACCTGGCGCATATGCGAGGTCGTGATGCTCGTGTCCGCGGTCTGTGCGGTCATGCCGATGACGGTGGCGAAATAGAGGAAGTCCCAGCCCTCCGGCCGTTTCCCGCCCGGGAAATCGAGGCCACCGACAGGAATCTTCTTCTTTGTTTTGTCATCGAAAACATCGCCGTCCATCCAGTAGACATGGGCATAGTGCATTGCCGCCATCGCATGGATGGTAAACCAGCCAAGCGGCACCGAAACGAGTGTGACCAGGAGCCAAAGCAGAGAGGTGCCCTTGGCGTTGAACAGCAGGAAGATGGCGGTAGCGACGATGGCGACAGTGATGGCAAAGATGCCCAGCAGGGGAAGGTCCGCGTCGCGGGCATTATGGCTGAGATAGCCTGCCTTCAATCGTGGCATCTGCGCCAGGACCAGCGCCAGATATGCAACGAAGAACGCGTTGGCGCCGATCGAAGTCGAATGCGGAGCCGGCACGCCCGAGAAGAGGGCGATCGCCAGGGTCGCCGCGCCCACGCACAAGGCCGCCATGAACTGCATGTGCCGGTGCATCGGTGGTTTCATCGACGTGTCGGTGGCCATGGCCCAGCCTTGGAGGGCGTTCGGATCAGTTCGGTGTGGCGGATTTGAGCGCCCGCCGCAAGATGCGGTCGAGTTCGCCGAGGAAACGCGAGCGGTCCTGCGGCGCGAAGCTGGCATTGTAGCCCTTGCTTTCGCCGGTCTCGCGCAGATGCTGCTTGAGGTCGCGCATCGCCACCGCCATGCCGATCGTTTCGGGCGTGAATGGACGCCCCGTTGGCCCAAGCACGTGCGCGCCGAGCGCCACCGTGCGGGCGGCAAGCGGAATGTCTGATGTGATCACGACGTCATTGGGTTTTGCGTTGTCGACGATCCAGTCGTCGGCGGCGTCGGCGCCTTTGGAGACGACGACATTGCGGATCATCGGATCGCGCGACGGCCGCAGGCCGCCATTGGAGACGTAGGTGACGACGACGCCGTGGCGTTCGGCGACTTTTTCGACCTCTCCCTTGACCGGGCAGGCATCGGCGTCGACGTAGATGGCGGGTGCGGGCATCGTCTCTCCAGAACGAGCAGGGGCCGGAACGTGTCCGGCCCCATGCCTGAAATTCTTACAATCATCAGGCCGGCAAAGCGCCCGATTTCTTCGCGGTCCAGGTGGCGATATAGTCCATCAGGGCTCAGTAAACGACGACGCTTCGGATCGACTTTCCCTCATGCATGAGGTCGAAGCCCTTGTTGATGTCCTCGAGCTTGAGCGTGTGGGTGATCATCGGGTCGATCTGGATCTTGCCGTCCATGTACCAGTCGACGATTTTGGGCACGTCGGTGCGGCCGCGTGCGCCGCCGAAGGCGGTGCCCATCCAGGTGCGCCCGGTGACCAGTTGGAACGGCCGCGTCGAAATCTCCTGGCCGGCACCGGCGACGCCGATGACGACCGACTTGCCCCAGCCGC
>NZ_JAMYTH010000034.1:0-62587 GCF_040322415.1 Mesorhizobium sp. M0152 | reverse complement strand
CGGCTTCGCCGAGACACCTCTCCCCCGATCGACGGGGTAGAGGAAGGGCGCGAGCCTGTTGGGCTCCCTTCCTCTCCCTCCGGAGGGGGGAGAGGTGGCGCTGCGAAGCAGCGACGGAGTGGGGGAAGCCGGTCCTCAAACGCGAAGCCGCTCATAAGTGAGCGCGGCCGAGCTGTCCCGATATCGGGATTGGATTATCACGGTCTGGCAAGTCCGGAAGCGCGGAGAATCGCTTCAGGCGGCCAGCCTTCCGAATTCTCGAACGATCTTACGGCTCCAGTTCGACATCCCAGTATAGATAATCCATCCAGCTTTCATGCAGATGGTTGGGCGGGAAGAGCCGTCCGTTATTGTGCAGATCGTGCACCGTCGGCTGGTAAGGCTTCTGCAGCGGCCACATCTTGGCATGCGCCGGCATCATGCCGCCCTTCCGGAGATTGCAGGGCGAACAGGCGGCGACGACATTCTCCCAGGTGGTCGCACCGCCGCGATGGCGCGGGACGACATGATCGAACGTCAGGTCGTCCGGCGTGCCGCAATACTGGCACTGGAAGCGGTCGCGCAGGAACACGTTGAAGCGGGTGAAGGCCGGATGCCTGGACGGCTTCACATATGCCTTCAGGCTGACCACGCTCGGCAGCTTCATCGAGAAGGTCGGCGAGGACACGGCGTGCTCATATTCGGCGACGATGTTCACCCGGTCGAGGAACACCGCCTTGATGGCGTCCTGCCAGGACCAGAGCGACAGGGGGTAATAGCTGAGCGGACGGTAATCCGCATTCAGCACCAGCGCTGGAAGCCCATCCGGAGATACGGCAACCGTCACCTTGTTGACCTCCTTGGTTCACCAACCGATCGGTGCTGATACTGTAAGCCCGACATGACAGGGATGTGAAGCGGATTGTCACGTCGCCGAAGTGCCAAAACCGCATGTTTTTGATGCCTTGTCGCGGATTCAGGCAGGGGGCGCGGCGTCCCTGCCCCTGGTTTCGCGATAATAGGACCAGAAAAGCCGCGATGCGACACCTCGCCACGGGCTCCATGATTCGGCGAGCCGAATCAGTGTTTTCTCCGGCGGACGCGGGTCGATGCCGAGCGCGTGGCCGACCGCGCTCTGCAAGGCAACGTCGCGGGCGGGAAAGATGTCCGGGTGGCCGGCGGCGAACAACAGATACACTTCCGCCGTCCACGGCCCGATGCCGGGCACCGCCGTCATCGCCGAGATCGCCTCTTCCGCGTCGAGGAAACAGAGGTGATGCAGGTCGAGGCCGTCGGCCACGGCCTGGGCAGCCGCGATCAGGCCGCGCTGCTTGGGCCGCGACAGGCCGGCCTCGCGAAACAGGGCCTCGCCGGCGGCAAGGATCGCCTGCGGCGTCAGCGGGTCGGCGAGCCTGGTCAGGCGGCCGAAGATCGCGTCGGCGCTGGCCCGGGACACTTGTTGCGAGACGATGATCGAGGCCAGGCTGCGGAACCCCGGCTCGGAGAGCCGCAGCGGCACGTCGCCCGCCATGCCGCGCACCTTCTCAAGCCGCGGGTCGATCACGCAAAGCGCATCGAGCCCGCGTGCAATGTCGTCCAGTGTCGCGATGCGCTGCATGCTTTTCTTGTTCCTGAGCCGGGCGCACGGTAGCAATTGGCAAAACAGCAGCACAACCCGATTGCCGCCGCAGAGATGACGCTCCTGACATTCCGCTTCGCGCCAAGCCCCAATGGCGAACTGCATCTCGGCCATGCCTATTCGGCGCTGCTCAACCAGAAGCTGGCGACCGCGGCGGGCGGCCGGCTGCTGCTGCGCATGGAAGACATCGACACGGCGCGCTGCACGCCGCAATACGAGGCCGGCATGCTTGCCGATCTGAAATGGCTGGGGCTGGTCTGGGACGAGCCGGTGCGCCGCCAGTCGCAACATTTCGCCGAGTACGCGGCAGTGCTCGACCGGCTGATCCGGGAGGAACTCGTCTATCCCGCTTTCATGAGCCGTGGCGAGATCCGCGCCTTCATCACCGACAGCGAAGCGCGCGGACGCGACTGGCCGCGCGATCCCGACGGCGTGCCGCTCTATCCCCCGGCCGACAAGGCGCTGCCGGCGAAGGAACGCAAGCGGCGAATCGCCGGGAACGCGCCCTTCGCCTGGCGGCTGGACGTCGACGCCGCCATGGCGCGTGTCGGCAAGCATCTCGCATGGACAGAATTCGTCGATGAGACGCTGACCGAGACGCGCCCCGTCGAAGCCCGCCCGCAGGACTGGGGCGACGTGATCGTGGCGCGCCGCGACGTCCCGACCAGCTATCACCTAGCCGTCGTGACGGACGATGCGCTGCAAGGCGTCAGCCATGTCGTGCGCGGACAGGACCTGTTTTCCGCCACCGGTGTGCAGCGCCTGCTTCAGGAATTGCTTGGATTGCCGCAGCCCGCCTATTTCCACCATCGGCTCATCCTCGGACCGGATGGACGCAAGCTGTCGAAGAGCCTGAAGGACACCGGCCTTGCCGCCCTGCGCGATGCCGGCGCGTCGCCCGGCGACATCAGGCGGATGGTCGGGCTTTGATCCTGGCTGTCCCCGCGCGACGCGTCCCGATGCGCCGCCCAATGAATTCCGGTGATGCATGGATCAATCGTTTCGTTTTGCACGGCCGATCGAACGGGATTAGAGCATCGCCACGGTCAACTCTCACCAGCGCGGCGGATCCCCTGAAAACACACGGCGTCAAGCGGTTCATCCCCGCCACCTTCGTTGTCCTGTGGGCGACCGGCTTCATCGGCGCGCGCTATGCCATGCCGTGGGCGGAGCCGTTCACCTTTCTCGCCGCGCGTTTCGTCCTGGCCGCGATCCTGCTGGCGGTCCTGATGCTGGTGCTCGGGTCCAAAAGAGCCACCCGCAAGGAGGCGCTGCACGCCACCGGCGCCGGCGTGCTGATGCATGGCGTCTATCTCGGCGCTGTCTTCTGGGCCATCCACAGGGGCATGCCGGCCGGGTTTTCGGCCCTGATCGTCGGCTTGCAGCCGCTGATCACGGCTGTGCTTGCCGGCAAGTTTCTCGGCGAGGCGATCCTGCCGCGCCACTGGGCCGGCCTCGGCATCGGCCTCATCGGCATCGTCATCGTGCTCTGGCCAAAGCTCGGCGCGCTTGGCGGCGGCGTGACGGCGGCGACACTGGCCGCCTCGTTGGTCTCGGTGCTCGGCATGAGCGCCGGCACGATCTGGCAGAAGCGCTTCGCCTCCGGCGGCGATCTCGTCGCCGCGACCATGTGGCAATATGTCGGCGGTGCCTCGGTAATGATCCTGGCTTCGCTTGCCTTCGAGACCCGCACCGTCGTCATCAACGGCGAATTGATCTTCGCCATGGCCTGGCTCGTGCTGGTACTGTCGCTGGGCGCCATCTTCCTGCTGATGGTGATGATCCGCGACGGCGAGATGTCGAAGGTCGCCTCGCTGTTCTATCTGGTGCCGGCGGTGACGGCCATCATTGCCTGGGCCTTGTTCGACGAACAGCTCAATGCGCTGCAGATAGCCGGCATGGCGATCGCAACCTTCGGCGTCGGCCTGGCCACGGCGCGGCAGGCCAAGGGAAGAACTGAGGAATTGAGGAACTGAAGAATTGATGAGTTGAAAGAAGAAGCGCGCCGCGTTTTTTCCTCAATTCCTCAATTCCTCAATTCCTCTTCTTCAATTCCGCAGGTCTTCAATCCGGCCGGGTATCCGGCTCAACCGACCCGGGCGCGCGCCTCCAGATAGCGGCTGATCGCGGCATTGAGCTCGCCGCCGAGGATGAAGATCGCCGAAAGCATGTAGAGGAAGACCACCGCGATCATGATCGAGGCGAGGCCGGCATAAGTCGTCACATAGGACGAGAAATGCTCGAGGTAGGTGGCGAAAATGGTCGAGCCGACAAGCCATGCCGCCAAGGTGAAGACGATACCCGGTATGATCGAAACGAAGCGGCGCTTGCCCGCCGGCAGCCAGAAATGCACGGCAAACAGCCCGCCGACAATGACCACCGAGGCGATGACGTAACGCCATAGCGTGATCGTGCCCATATAGGGCTTGATCCATTCGATATGGGCCTCGGCCAGCCTCGCCAGCAGCGGGGCCAAAACCAGCAGCACGCTGATCGCCAGAAAGCCGGCGGTGGCGATGAGCACGAAGATGATGCTCTGCACCCGGCGGTAGATGATGCCGCGCGTCTCGGACACCCGATAGGCGCGGTTGAGCGAGGTGCGCAGCGCCTCGATGCCGTTCGAGGCAAAATAGGCGGCAAGCAGCACGCCATAGGTCAAAAGATCGGTGCGCCTGACAGTGAGCACGTTGAGCACCTCGCGCGCGATCGGCTTGGCGATCTGCTCGGGCCAGGTGTCGAAGACCAGGTGCACCGCCGTGTCGGCGAACGCCTGCGCGCCGAGGAAGCTTGCCAGCGTCGTGGCGAAGATCAGGAATGGGAACAGCGCCATCAGCGAGGTGATCGCCAGATGGCTGGCCATCGCCCAGCCATCGTCGGTATTGAAATGACCGATGGCATCATAGAGCACGCGGCGCAGGGCGACGATCTTCCGCAACAAGTCCTGCGTTCCCTTCGATTGTCTCGACGCCGCGAATATGGGAAGGGAATGCGGCAAATGGCAACCCTTGGTCAAACTGCTCATATTGCCGCGAAGGAATTGCGCACCGTCATCGTCACCGGCGCCTCTTCCGGCATAGGCGCCTATTGTGCCCGGGCGCTGAAGGCGGAAGGCTGGCGGGTCTTTGCGACGGCGCGAAAACCCGCGGACATAGCCGCCCTCGAAGAAGACGGCATCGAGGCCTTCTATCTCGACTACACCGAACCGGCATCGATCGAGGCGCTGGTGGCAGCCGTGCTCGAGCGCACCGGCGGCGGGCTCGACGCCTTGTTCAACAACGGCGCCTACGCTCAGGCCGGCGCCGTCGAGGACCTGGCCGTCGCGGCGCTCAGGGAGCAGTTCGAGGCCAATTTCTTCGGCTGGCATGACCTGACGCGCCGGATCGTGCCGGTGATGCGCCGCCAGGGCCACGGCCGCATCGTCCATTGCTCATCGATCCTGGGCCTCGCGCCGGTGCGCTTTCGCGGCGCCTATTCGGCGTCGAAACATGCCCTCGAGGCCCTGATGCTCTGCCAGCGCCAGGAACTGGCCGGCAGCGGCGTCCACGTTTCGCTGATCGAGCCCGGACCGGTGAAATCGAAGATCGCCAGCAATGGCCTGGCGTGGTTCATGAAGAACATCGACCACGAGAATTCGGTGCATCGGGCGGACTATGCGGTGCAGTTGGAGAGGCTGCGCGCCGGCGGCAGCCAATCGGCATCCAAACCCGGACCGGAAGTGGTCCACACGGCGCTGCGCCATGCGCTTCTGTCGCGGCGCCCGCGTCCGCACTATGTGGTAACAGTGCCCGCCAGGATCGGCGCCATGCTCAAACGCATCCTGCCGGCGTCGATGCTCTACCGCCTGCTCGCCAAGCGCGCCTGAACGCAAAGGAACTGGAACGAAAATGGCATCCGTCTTCAATATCCTCGCCATTGTGGTCATGGTCGCCGTGGCGATCGTGCTGATCCGGGGCCTCATCAACATGATGCGCGGTGGTTCCGGCGTCACTTCCAACAAGCTGATGCAGGCGCGTGTTCTGCTGCAGGCCGTGGCGCTGGCGTTTATCCTGCTGGCTGTGTATTTCACCCGCAAATGAGGATACCGGCCGCTGGGAGGCGACGTGGTCAAGCTCAACAAGATCTATACCCGCACCGGCGACGACGGCACCACGGGTCTCGGCACCGGCGAAAGGCGGCTGAAATCCGATCTGCGGGTTGATGCCTACGGCACGGTCGACGAAGCCAATGCCTGCATCGGCCTGGCCCGAATCCACACCGCGCAGACCCACCCGGCGATCGACGCCATGCTTTCCCGCATCCAGAACGATCTCTTCGATCTCGGCGCCGATCTTGCCGTGCCCGATGACGGCAAGCCGCTCGGCTATGAGCCGCTGCGCATCATTGCTTCGCAGACCGACCGGGTCGAGAAGGACATCGACCTCCTCAACAAGCAGCTTCAGCCGCTCAAGTCCTTCGTGCTCAACGGCGGCACGCCGGCGGCAGCCGCGCTTCATCTCGCCCGCACCGTGGCGCGGCGAGCCGAACGGCTGATGGTGGCGCTCGCCCAACAGCCGCACGAACACGTCAGCCGCGAGGGGTTGAAATACCTGAACCGTGTCTCGGATTTCCTGTTCGTCGCCGCCCGCGCGGTCAATGACAACGGAAATGCCGACGTGCTATGGGTTCCCGGCAAGAACCGCTGAACGGATCGAAAAGCGGAAGGGGGCAAGGGACCGATGTTCATCCCGCTTTATGACACCAACAGGCTGCGGCACATCCGCTTGCAGTACGTGACGATCGGCCTGATCGTCGCCAACGCGCTGGTCTATTGCGCCACGGCGCTCGGCGGCGAGAACTTCACCAACGCCGCCGTGCTTGGCCTCGGCTTCATCCCCTCCGTCGTCCATGACACGGCGGAACTCGACCCCCGCTTTATCGTCATCCCCGAAAGCCTGAGCTATCTCACCTATTCCTTCCTGCATGCCGATATCTTCCATCTCGGCGGCAACATGCTGTTCCTGTGGGTGTTCGGTGACAATGTCGAGGATGCGCTCGGCCATGTCCGCTACCTCATCTTCTATCTCCTGTGCGCGGTTGCGGGAGCTGCCTTCCAGGGGCTCATCGCCTGGGACTCGCAAGTGCCGCTGATCGGTGCGTCGGGTGCAATTGCCGGCGTGGTCGTCGCCTATCTCATCCTCTATCCCCGGGTGAAAGTCTGGGTGCTTGCCTTTGCCCGCATTCCGCTGCGCATTCCGGCCTTTATCCCGCTCATCCTGTGGGTATTGTTTCAGGTCGTCATGTTCGCCGCCGGCGGCGAAGACCAGATTTCCTGGGCCTGCCACATCGGCGGCATCATCGCCGGAGCCGTGCTGGTGCTTGTCTTGCGCAGCCGCGGGGTTCCGCTGTTTGCCGGCGCCGACGAGGATGCCGTGATTGCCGCCGTCGACCAGCCGCCGGTTGCCGCTGAACCGGTAGCGCCCGAGCCGTCCGCCATGGCGCCACGCTGGGGACGAGGAAACTCTTCCAATCCGGACTGAACCGATTTGAGCGCCTTGCAGCGTATTGACGAGCAGGGTTGCCGCAACTACGGAAGCGTTTCCGCCGCAGCCTAAGGCGGTCAAAGACCAGAATTTCCATCCGGAATGTCGGCTTTCGACAACTCAGAAGGGGCGCGGGCTGTTATAGCGCGCCCAACTATCTCAAGAGAGGTGACAGGCAAATGAAGATCCTTGTGCCCGTGAAGCGGGTGGTGGATGCGAACGTCAAGGTTCGCGTGAAGGCTGACGGCTCGGCGGTGGAACTCGCCAACGTCAAGATGGCGATGAACCCGTTCGACGAGATCGCGGTCGAAGAGGCGATCCGGCTGAAGGAAGCCGGCAAGGCCGAAGAGATCATCGTCGTGTCGATCGGCCCGCAGCAGGCACAGGAAACCTTGCGCACCGCGCTCGCCATGGGCGCCGACCGCGCCATCCTGGTCAAGACCGACGAGCAGACCGAGCCGCTTGGCGTCGCCAAGGTGCTGAAGGGCGTGGTCGAGGCGGAGCAGCCCGGCCTCGTCATCCTCGGCAAGCAGGCGATCGACGACGACTCGAACCAGACCGGCCAGATGCTGGCGGCACTGCTCGGCTGGGCGCAAGGCACCTTCGCCTCCAAGATCGTGCTCGAGGGCGACAAGGCCAAGGTGACCCGCGAAGTCGACGGCGGCCTGCAGACGGTGGAGCTGAAGATGCCGGCGATCGTGACCGCCGACCTTCGCCTCAACCAGCCGCGCTATGCCTCGCTGCCCAACATCATGAAGGCCAAGAAGAAGCCGCTCGACGAGAAGAGCCCGGCCGACTACGGCGCCGACGTCAAGCCGCGGCTGAAGGTAATCAAGACCGAGGAGCCGGGCGGCCGCAAGGCGGGTGTCAAGGTCAAGAGCGTCGCCGAGCTGATCGACAAGCTCAAGAACGAAGCCGGCGTGCTGTAAGCGATCGGGAAAGGAACAGAAAAATGGCAATTCTCCTCATCGCGGAACACGACAACGCTACGCTTTCGGACCAGACCGCCAAGGCGCTCTCTGCCGCCCTGCAGATAGGCTCGGACGTGCATGTGCTGGTGGCCGGCAAGGGCGCCAAGGGCGCGGCCGACGCCGCCGCCAAATTGAAGGGCGTCGGCAAGGTCCTGCTGGCCGAAGCCGACGAACTCGCCGAGCGCCTCGCCGAACCGCTCGCCGCACTCGTCGTGTCTCTGGCTGGCGCTTACGACACCGTCATCGCCCCGGCCACCTCGTCGGGCAAGAATGTCGCGCCGCGCGTCGCCGCCCTGCTCGATGTCGCGCAGGTGTCCGAGATCATCGAAGTGGTCTCGCCGGACACCTTCAAGCGCCCGATCTATGCCGGCAATGCCATCCAGACGGTGCAGTCGACCGACCCCAAGAAGGTCATCACCGTGCGCACTGCCTCCTTCCAGGCGGCGCCCGAGGGCGGCTCGGCGGCTGTCGAGACCGTCAAGGCGGCGGCCAATCCGGGCCTCTCGGCCTTCGTCGAGAACAAGCTTTCGGAAACCGACCGTCCGGAGCTGACCTCGGCCAAGATCATCATCTCGGGCGGCCGCGCGCTCGGCTCCTCCGAGAAGTTCCAGGAGGTCATCCTGCCCGTCGCCGACAAGCTCGGCGCCGCGGTCGGCGCGTCGCGCGCCGCCGTCGATGCCGGCTATGCGCCGAACGACTGGCAGGTCGGCCAGACCGGCAAGGTCGTGGCGCCTGACCTCTACATTGCGGTCGGTATCTCCGGAGCCATCCAGCACCTTGCCGGCATGAAGGATTCGAAGGTCATCGTCGCCATCAACAAGGACGAGGAAGCGCCGATCTTCCAGGTTGCCGACTACGGCCTCGTCGGCGACCTCTTCGTTATCCTGCCGGAACTGCAAAAGGCGCTTTGACGCCTTCTGCCGAAGCGTATTAAATTGCCAAGGGTGGGGTAGACGAAGTCGCCCCGCCCTTTTAGTTTGCACCGCACAAAAAGCAGGCTGCAAAGGCCTTTTGACGGGATCGGTGTAATGAGCAAGATCGAGACGATCGGCATCATCGGCGCGGGCCAGATGGGCGGCGGCATCGCCCATGTCTCCGCGCTTTCGGGCTACAAGGTGCTGATCTACGATATATCGCCCGACCGCATCGAGAAGGGCATCGCCACCATAAGCGGCAACATGGCCCGCCAGGTCGGCTCCGGCAAACTCGACGAGAAGGAGCGCAACGAGGCGATGGCGCGCATTGCCTCGGCACCGGCGATGGCGGATCTTGCCGGCGCGGATCTGGTGATCGAAGCCGCAACCGAGGACGAGACGGTCAAGCGCAAGATCTACGCCCAGCTTTGTCCGCAGCTCAATCCCGAAGCCATCCTGGCGACCAACACCTCGTCGATCTCGATCACGCGGCTTGCCGCGCAGACCGACCGGCCGGAGCGCTTCATCGGCATCCATTTCATGAATCCGGTGCCGCTGATGAAGCTGGTCGAGCTGGTGCGCGGCATCGCCACCGAGGACCAGACCTTCGAGGCGGCTAAGGCCTATGTCAGGCAGCTCGACAAGACGATCACCGTCTCGGAGGATTTTCCGGCTTTCATCGTCAATCGCATCCTGCTGCCGATGATCAACGAGGCGATCTACACGCTCTATGAGGGCGTCGGCTCGGTCGACGCCATCGATACCGCCATGCGGCTCGGCGCCAACCATCCGATGGGCCCGCTGCAGCTGGCCGATTTCATCGGCCTCGACACCTGCCTGTCGATCATGCAGGTGTTGCATGACGGCCTGTCGGATTCGAAGTACCGTCCCTGCCCGCTGCTGGTGAAATATGTCGAGGCTGGTTGGCTCGGCCGCAAGACCGGGCGCGGCTTCTACGACTATCGCGGCGAGCATCCCGTTCCGACGCGCTGACACCGTGCCGGGCGCCCGCCCGGGCGATGTGCGTTTTGTCGGGGCGATCTGATCGAAGCCGGCGGATGCCGCCTCACGATGCCGCCGCAAGCGGCTCGGGCAGCTCCGACCTGTCGTCGATGACCTCTCCGCCCGGCGCCGTGCGAACGCATCCGCGGCCTGCCGCCTTGGCCGCATAGCAGGCGGCGTCCGCCCTGGCGATGATCTCGTCGGCTTCGCCGCAATCGGCGCCGATCGCGGCCAATCCGATGCTGGCGCCGATCGAGTGCGCGCGGCCGTCCCAGGTGAAATCCAAACCGGCTATCGCACCGATGATGGAGCGCGCCGCAATGTTGGCGCCGGCTGCAGAACCCGATTTCAGGATGACCGTGAATTCGTCGCCGCCAAGCCGCGCGACGATATCTTCGGGACCAAGCGCGCCGCGAATAGCCTCGGCGACCCGCTTGAGCAATGCGTCTCCCGCCGCGTGTCCGCCCGTGTCGTTGACAAGTTTGAAATGGTCGAGATCGATGAACATGAACTGGTGCTCGCTGCTCCCCGCCATGGCGCCATCCTTGCGGGCCTGACCGACCAGGTCCTCCATGGTGCGGATGAAGCTCGAGCGGTTTGCAAGGCCGGTCAGCGCATCATGCGCGGCGGCGTGGGCAAGCTGCCTTTGCAGGGCGCGCGCATCGGTGAAGTCCTGGAAGACGATGACCAGCCCGCAGAATTCGTTGCGCTCATTCATGATGGGCGACACGATCTGACGGATGCTGCAGCGGGTGTCGTCGCGCCGGATCAGCACCGCGCGGCTGTTCTGGTCGGAGGGTCCCTGGCCGCCGGTCGTGGGCCGCGTCACGCCGATCCGCTGTCCCGTCTCCTCGTCGACCGCCCAATAGACATGGCCGAGTGTCTTGCCGAGAGCCTCTTCGCCGGCAATGCCGGTCAGCTTTTCGGCAACCGGGTTCATGAAGGTGACGCGGTTCGCGGCATCGGTGCAGATGACGGCATCGCCGATCGATTGCAGCGTCACCCTGAGGCGTTCCTTTTCATCGGCGAGCATTGCGGCCGATACGGTCAGGCGCTCTTCAGCCTGTTTGCGCCGGGTGATGTCGGTCAGGCTGCCGATCGCCCTGACGAGCTTGCCCTCGGCGTCGCGCTCGATGGCTTTGCCGCGGTCGAGGATCCACACCCAGTGGCCTTCCTTGTGGCGCATCCTGAATTCGGCTTCGAAGAACGGCGTCTTGCCGTCGAGATGGGCGCGGTCCGCTTCGGCAACGGTTTCGCGATCATCAGGATGGATCATCGACAGCCAACGGTCGGGGTCGCCATCGAGTTCGCCGTCCGCATAGCCCAGCATCCTGACCCAGGTCGAGGAATAGGTCGTGCCACCCTTGCGCATGTCGAAGTCCCAGACGCCTTGGCCCCCGCCGGCCAGGGCGAAATTCCAGCGTGTTTCCGCTTCGGCGATGCGCGCCTCGGCCTGCTTGCGCGCGTCGATGTCCTCGATCTGCGAGACCAGGTAAAGCGGGCGGCTTTTCTCGTCACGGATGACCGAACCGGAAAGACGAGCCCATACCGGCGTGCCGTCTTTCCTGAGATAGCGCTTTTCGAAATGGAAGGAGGAGAGCTTGCCTGCCTTCAGGCCATCCATCGTCTCACGTCCGATCTGCATATCGTCGGGATGCGTGATCTCGAAGAAGGTCAGCGCCTCGATCTCCTCGCGGCTGTAGCCAAGCATGGTGGCGAAGACCGGATTGGTCTGAAGAATGCGCCCGTCCAGCCCGACAACGGCGATGCCGATCGCCGAATCCTCCATGGCGCGGCGGAAACGCTGCTCGCTTTCGGCGATCCGCCGCCGGTCATCGGAGATACGAACGATGAACAGGCCGGCAAGAATAAGTGCGCCGACCGCCACCGCGACCGACACCAGCAGCCAGAGCTTGAGCGCCTCGATTCCGAGGTCCAGCCGCGTACGCGTGAGTGAAACCACCACCACGGCAAAGCCGAGCACAAGCAGCGCCAGCGCTGCATGTTTGTGTGACCTCGGTCCGATCAGTCCTCGCAACGTCACGACAGAGCCACCCCCGTGGGCAATCGCTTTTCCCTTGGAAACCTTAGAAGGATCGATTTTAAGGAAACGTTGCGCCCGGGGTACCGACGGTATTGGAAACCGGCAAACAATTGCCGGCATGATTAAGGATCGGTATGCGAGGAGTTGCGGTCGCCGGCACCGCCCTACTACCAGCGCACGAAAAACCGCCCACCGAGCGCACCAAGCAACGCGAGCACCGCAATAGCGATCGTGTACCAGGTGGCGACGAAAAGCGGCGAGTCATCGAAACAGTGCGCGGCGTAGAAAGTCGCCGCCAGCCCGCCGGCGAGCAGGCCGGCGACCGTGCCGGCAAGCACCGGCCGTGTCGGCGCGCCGTAGCGCAGCATCCACAAGAAGATGGCGAGCGGGCCGATGCCGATCAGCGGGATGAAAGTCATGCAGATCATCATGTTGGAGCCGACGAGGCGTGTTGCCCAATCGGCTCGCGGCACGGCAAACAGCTCCAGAACCACAGCCAGCGCGACCAGCAGCGGCGCTGCGATCATCGAAGCCATCGCCCGGCCTGTCGAGGCGCCGGGCGTCGACAGAGCCTGGATCAGGGCGAAGGCGCTGACCGCCAGCACGATGGTGAAAACGAATTTGGAAAGAAAGCGCATCGTGTGCGCGGCCACCATGAAGTCGGGCCGTGGACCGATCGTCAGCAGGAAAACGGCCGCCGCGACAGCGATGGCCGCACCGGCCGCCAGCCACCAGGCCGAACGCAGCGGCATCGCCTTGCTGCTTGCATCGGCGTCCAGCGCCTTGATGAGGTCATCCGTCTTCATGTCATTCCCGCCCGAACCGCCTGGCTATGGCGGCAAGCCCCCGATGCAGCGATACACGCACGGCCGTCTCGCTGATGCCGAATTTTGTCGCCGTCTCGCCGATCGAGCGGCCTTCCACCGACACGGCCGAGACCACGGAACGCTGCGCCGGCGGCAGACCGTCCAGAGCCCGGTTGATGTCGCGCTCGCTGACCGTCTCCGTTTCCGGTTCGGCGAACGTCTCGGCGATATCGTCGACATCGATTTCGATGCGCCGTCCGCGCCGCCGGAACGCATCGATCAACTTGAAGCGGGCGATCGCATAGACCCAAGGCAACACCGGCGCGTCCTGGCGCCAGGTATGCCTTTTCACGTGAATGGCCAGCAAGGTTTCCTGCACGACATCCTCGGGATCGACCCCGCCCTGCACGATCTTGCGCCTGACAAACCCGCGAACCAGCGCGGCAATCCGGTGGAGAAAGTCGGCGTAGGCCCTTTCATCTCCCGCGATCGCGGCTCGTATCAGCCGGGAAAGCTCGGCCTCATCCTTGCCGGTCACAAGAGTACTCCCCCAATTTTCGCGCCTCGGCACTGATTTGTTACGTGGCTGGCGAAATAATGTCCAAGCCAAAGTACCGGAAGATGACGAAAGTTCGCGGGCGGCGGCGCTGCTTGGGCGACAGCCTTGCCGGAACTCCCTGGCGGGTGCCATCGATCCGGGCATGCCCATCACGCGGAATTGTCCTCCTGGAGGCGGCCGTCACCCACCAGCGGCTGATTGAAGCAGGCGATCAATGTTGACTATCGGTGTCAGGTATCGGTAGGTGCAGCCTGCTACGACCAACGAGACCGAGGATGATGCCATGACATACACATTTTCCGCCCTTGCCGGTGCCGCGGCACTTGCAATCAGCCTGATCGCCGGTCCGGCGACGGCCGAAGATGCCGGCATCATCGTCTACAACGCCCAGCACGAGAGCCTGGCCAAGGAATGGGCCGAAGGGTTCACCAAGGAAACCGGCATCAAGGTCACCTTGCGCAATGGCGGCGACAGCGACTTCTCCAACCAGATCGTCGCCGAGGGCGCCGCCTCGCCCGCCGACGTGTTCCTGACCGAGAATTCGCCGGCCATGGCGCTGGTCGAGAGCGCCGGCCTGTTCGCACCGGTTGACGCCGACACTCTGGCGCAGGTCCCCCAGGACTACCAGGCGTCCAGCGGCAAATGGGTCGGCGTGGCCGCGCGGAGCACCGTTTTTGCCTATAACACGACCAAGCTCAAGGCGGATCAACTGCCCAAGTCACTGCTCGACCTTGCCGATCCGAGCTGGAAAGGCCGCTGGGCCGCCTCGCCCTCGGGCGCCGATTTCCAGGCCATCGTCAGCGCGCTGCTGCAGCTCAAGGGTGAACCCGCGACGGCCGACTGGCTGAAGGCGATGAAGGAGAACTTCACCGCCTACAAGGGCAACAGCACAGTGATGAAGGCGGTCAACGCCGGCGAGATCGAAGGCGGCGTGATCTACCACTATTACTATTTCGGCGACCAGGCCAAGACCGGCGAGAACAGCAAGAACGTCGCGCTGCACTATTTCAAGAACCAGGATCCGGGCGCTTTCGTCTCGATCTCAGGCGGCGGCGTGCTTGCCTCCAGCAAGCATCCCAAGGAAGCTCAGGCCTTCCTGAAGTGGGTGACCGCCAAAGGCGGCCAGGACGTGCTGAAGAACGGAACATCCTTCGAATACGCGGTCGGCAAGGGTGCGGAGTCCAATCCGAAGCTGGTGCCGCTGGCCGATCTGCAAGCGCCGAAGATCGACGCAGCGACGCTGAACTCCAAGAAGGTCACCGACCTGATGACGGCAGCCGGCTTGCTTTAGCCGTCGTTCGTCCTAATAAGGACAACGACCACGCTCCCGCGGGATTGATGTTCCGCGGGAGTGATTTTGTTTTTCGAGATGGCATTCGTCGATGACGACACGCTGTGTTCCCGGCCGTGATTTGCGGTCCTTCAATTGCTGCCGCCGGGCGGCAGCGGCATGGCGTCTGAACTGATGCAGCCCGCGGTCGATCTGGCGCGCTCTGGCCTGCCGCCCAAGATGCGTCGAAGGGCACAGCGGCGTGCGGCACCGTGGTTGGTCGCCGCCGCCATGCTGGTGTCGCTGCTGGCGTTGCTGCCGCCTGCCTTCATCATCTTGATCGCGGTCCAGACCGGCTGGGAAACGGTCGCGGCGCTGGTCTTCCGGGCGCGTGTCGGCGAACTTCTGGTCAACACCGGCCTGCTGGTCCTGCTGACCGTGCCGATCGCTATCGTGCTGTCGGTCGCGCTGGCTTGGCTGACCGAACGCAGCGACTTGCCCGGCGCGAGGCTCTGGGCATGGCTGTGCGTGGCGCCGCTCGCCATTCCGGCTTTCGTGCACAGCTACGCCTGGATCACCATGGTGCCCAGGCTGCACGGCCTGTGGGCCGGCGTGCTGGTCTCCGTAATCGCCTATTTCCCGTTTCTCTATCTGCCGGTGTCGGCAGCGCTGCGCCGCCTCGATCCCGCGCTGGAGGACGCTGCGGCGGCACTCGGCCTTGGGCCCTGGCGTGTGTTTCGGCGCGTCGTGCTGCCGCAATTGCGGCTCGCCATCTGCGGCGGCTCGCTGCTGGTCGGGCTGCACCTGCTGGCCGAATACGGCCTCTATGTCTTCATCCGCTTCGACACCTTCACCACCGCGATCGTCGACCAGTTCCAGTCGACTTTCAACGGGCCGGCCGCCAACATGCTGGCCGGCGTGCTGGTGAGCTGCTGCTTCGTGCTGCTCGGCCTCGAAGTGCTGGTGCGCGGCGAGGAGCGTTATGCCCGCGTCGGCTCCGGCGCGGCGCGATATCAGCAACGTACGCGCCTCGGACGCGCCACGGTCCCAAGTCTGGTCTTGCTTGTCGTCACCACGCTGCTGGCGCTTGGCGTACCGTTCGTCACCATCGGCCGTTGGCTCGTCGCCGGCGGCGCCGATGTCTGGCGCTTCGACGAGATCGGCCTGGCGCTCGGCCAGACGCTGTTCCTGGCGCTCGCCGGCGCGCTGCTCGCCACCCTTGCCGCCATGCCGATGGCCTGGATCTCGATCCGTGCGCCGGGTCCGCTGCAGCGCCTGCTGGAGGGCTGCAACTACATCGTCGGATCGCTGCCCGGGGTGGTGATCGCGCTGGCCCTGGTCACAATCACGGTGCGCATCGCCCTGCCGCTCTATCAGACCTTGTTCACGATCCTCGTCGCCTATGCGCTGATGTTCCTGCCGCGCGCTTTGGTCAGCCTGCGGGCGTCGATCGCGCAGGCGCCGGTCGAACTCGAACGCGCCGCGTCCAGCCTCGGCCGTCCGCCGCTCAACGCGCTGTGGTCGACAACGATCCGCCTGTCGGCGCCGGGCGCGGCTGCCGGCATGGCGCTGGTGGCGCTCGGCATCATGAACGAACTGACCGCGACCCAGATGCTGGCGCCGAACGGCACCCGCACGCTGGCGATGGCGTTCTGGTCCTATAGCGGCGAGATCGATTACGCCTCTGCGGCGCCTTACGCTTTCATCATGGTGGCGATGTCGCTGCCGCTGACCTGGCTGCTCTATGTCCAGTCGAAACGGATGGCTGGACGATGAGCTTTCTCGAACTCAAGGACCTGCATAAGCATTATGGCCCGGTCGCAGCCCTTGCCGGCGTCGATCTGAGCGTCGCCAGCGGCAGCCGCACGGCGATCGTCGGCCCGTCCGGTTGCGGCAAGACGACCTTGCTGCGGCTGATCGCCGGCTTCGAGGCGCCTGACCAGGGCCGCATCGTGCTCGACGGCGAGGTGCTGGCCAATGGCGGTGCCGCCGTGCCGGCGCACCGGCGCGGCATCGGCCTGGTGGCGCAGGACGGCGCCCTGTTCCCGCATCTGACCATATCGGACAATATCGGCTTCGGCATGCGCCGCGGCGAGGACAAGCGCACCGAGCGCATCACCGAGCTCGCCTACATCGTCGGGCTCGACAAGGCGATCCTCAAGCGCCGCCCGCACGAACTCTCCGGCGGCCAGCAGCAGCGTGTGGCGCTCGCCCGCGCCATGGCGATGAAGCCGCGGCTGATGCTCCTCGACGAGCCGTTCTCGGCGCTCGACACCGGCCTGCGCGCTTCGATGCGCAAGGCGGTGGCCGAGCTTCTGGAGGCAGCCGGCATCACCACCATCCTGGTGACGCACGACCAGGCCGAGGCGCTGTCCTTCGCCAGCCAGGTGGCGGTGATGCGCGATGGCAAGTTCTCGCAGGTCGGCACGCCGCGCGAACTCTATCTCAGGCCCAAGGACAGGATGATCGCGGAGTTCCTCGGCGACGCCATCATCCTGCCGGCAAGGGTCTCGGGGGGCTTCGCCACCTCGCCGCTCGGTCGCATCGCCGTCGACACGTCGGACAGCCGCGATGTCGCCCGCATCATGCTGCGGCCCGAGCAGATCGCGCTGAAACGCACGTCGCGCGAGGGCATGTCGGGCACTCCCGACATGCTGTTCGGCGAGGTCACGGAATCGGAATTCGCCGGCTCGATGTGCACGATCGCGGTGCGGCTCTTGAACAATGCCGATCCGCCCGACGCCGCCGCGATCGGCAACACGCCGCTGATCCTGCGCAAATCCGGCATGGACGCGCCGGCGATCGGCGAGATCGTGCGGCTCATCGTATCGGGAAAGGCGCATGTATTCGCCTGAGCGTTCGACAGGCTTCCCTTGGTTTCAGCCAATGCCGCGCCGTTGATTTGCTTCAGGCCGTTTGCGACCCGGCGACCACTGTCACGAGCGTGCCGCTTTCCGCTGAATAAACGGGCCACCGCTCGAGAAAATCGCAGCCATGCACAATCAGCCGCTCGTTGGCGCTGTCGACGAGGATGACGGCGTAGGAGGGCGGCGCCTGCTCGACGATCTCGCTCGATCTGTCGAGCGCAAGTTCGAACCGGGCGTGCAGGCCGCGCTGCGCCGAGAACGGGATGCCGGCGACGGTGCCGGATATGTCGCGATGGACATGGCCGAAGAAGATGTGGCGGACGTTGCCATGCTGCCGCAGCAGGTCCAGGAACCGCCCGGGATTCTCCAAGCCGAGCCGATCGAGCTGCGGCAGGCCGAGTTGGACCGGCGGATGGTGCATGAAGACGTAGACCGGCTTGCCGGCCGCCTCTGCGAGCCGGGCTTCGAGCCAGGCAAGCCGCCTGTCGCACAACTCGCCCTCGATGCGTCCTTCCGCCAAGCCGTCGAGGAACAACAACACCTCGTCGGCCGTTTCGTGAGCCGACTGCACGAAGCCGTTCTCGTCGACGGCAATTTCGGGAAACGCCGCCACAAGAGGGGCCCGTCGGTCATGATTCCCCGGCAGCAGCCGCCACGGCACCGACAACCCGCTCAAAGCTGCTTTGAGATCGGCATAGCTCTCCGGCGCGCCGGTTTCCGTCAGGTCGCCGGTGAAGACGCAAAGTGCTGCGTCGGCATGGTGCGCATTGACGTGCGCGATGCATGAGGCCAACCGCTGATGCAGGTCGGCACCATAATGGCGCTCGCCTTGCCGGCCGAGATGGACATCCGTGACCTGAATGATTTTCATGGCGCATTTCCTGGACATTGGCCAGCCGCAGCCGGGCCGCACGCCGATAACAGGGCTCGGGAATCAGAGTGCCGGTTCGCGAACGGAAGCCTTGAAGACATCGAGGCGGCTTCCCGTTTCCAACGAGAAGAAATGCATGTCGTCAGGCGAAAGCTTCAGGCCGACCGCACTGCCGGGCTCGGGGTGGACTGCCTCCGACGTCATCACCGAGAACGGCACGCCGTCGAGATCGACATAGATGACCCGCCCGGCGCCAAGCTCCTCGACAAGGTCCACAGTGGCCTTGAGCGCGCCCGCCGTGCCGGGCGCCACCAGCCGGACGGCTTCCGGCCGGATGCCCATCGCGACCCGCGTGCCGACCGGCAGGCCGGCCCGAGCAACAGCCAGGCGTCGGCTGCCGCCGAGCAGCGAAAGCCCATCGAGCTCGACCGTGCCTTCCAGTATGTTCATGGCCGGCGCGCCGACGAAGGTGGCGACGAAACGGCTGGCCGGCCGGCTGTAGACTTCGGCTGGCGTGCCGACCTGCTCGACCCGTCCGCCATTCATCACCACCAGCTTGTCGGCGAGCGTCATTGCCTCGACCTGGTCGTGGGTGACGAAGACCGATGTGGCGTTCAGCCGCCGATGCAGCTTGCGGATTTCCGAGCGCATCTGCACGCGCAGCTTGGCGTCGAGATTGGAAAGCGGCTCGTCGAACAGGAACACCTTGGGCTCGCGGATCATCGCGCGGCCCATGGCGACGCGCTGTCTCTGGCCTCCCGAAAGCGCCATCGGCTTGCGGTCGAGCAGATGTTCGAGCTCCAGCGTGCGGGCGACCGCCTGGATGCGCTGTGTGCGTTCAGCAGAGGGAACGCCGGCGACCTTGAGCGAATAGCCGATGTTCTGCGAAACACTCATATGCGGATAGAGCGCGTAGTTCTGGAACACCATGGCGCAGCCGCGCTCGCGCGGCTCGAGCTTGTTGACGACGGTGCCGTCGATCGCGATCGTGCCCTCGGAAATATCTTCCAGCCCGGCGATCATGCGCAGCAGCGTGGACTTGCCGCAGCCGGACGGTCCCAGGATGACGACGAATTCGCCTGACGCGAAGTCGAGGTCGACGCCGTGCACGACCTGGGTCTTGGCGTAGTTCTTCCTGACGCCGCGAATGGTGATGGAGGCCATGGGCTGTCCTTTCCAGGTCACTTTTCGGTGGCGATCAGGCCGCGCACGAACCAGCGCTGCATGGCGACCACGACGATCAGCGGCGGCAGCATGACGATCAGCGTGCCGGCCATGGCGATATGCCATTCCGGAGCGCCGCCGACATTGGGGATAAGCTGCTTGAGTTCGGTGACGGCTGTCGCATGCGACTGATCGGTGGTGATGAGCAGCGGCCACAGATATTGGTTCCACGCCCACAGGAACATGATGGTTCCTAGCGCCGCCATATTGTTGCGCGACAGCGGCAGCAGGATATCGATGAAGAAGCGCAGCGCGCCGGCGCCATCCATGCGTGCCGCCTCCGTCAGTTCATCCGGCACCGTCAGGAAGAACTGCCGGTAGAGAAACGTGCCGGTGGCCGTTGCGATCAGCGGCATAATCAGGCCGGTATAGGAATTGAGCAGCCCGAGGCTGAGCGAGACCTGCACGCCCGACACCTTTTCGATCAACCAGCTCAAGCCCGTAACATCAAGGATGGCCTGATAGGGCGACAGCACATCGGCGACGACCGCGTAGGTCGGCACGATGCGCACTTCCAGCGGCAGCATCAGGGTGACGAAGATCAGCCAGAAGATGAAGCTGCGCCCGGGGTAGCGGAAATAGACGATCGAAAAGGCGGTGAGCGCCGAGACGATCACTTTGCCTGCCGCGACGCCGGCAGCCATGATGAAACTGTTCAGCAGCTTGGGGCCGAGGTCGGCTGTCGTCCATGCCGTTTTGATGTTTAGCCAGAAATCGCTGCCCGGCAGCAGCGACATCGGCACGTCATTGACATCCCTGAGATTGTGCGACGCTGCAATCGCCACGATCACGAACGGCGCGACGCAAAAGAGGAAGCCGACGAACAGGATCAGATGGGTGAAAAAATTGAGGAACGGTGTGCGCTCTACCATGTCCGCCTCACCTGTAGTGCACGCGCCGCTCGATGAAGCGGAACTGGAAGATGGTGAGCACGATGATGAGCAGCATCAGGATGATGCTCTGCGCGGCGGCGCCCGAATAGTCCAAGCCTTTGAAACCGTCGGAATAGATCTTGTAGACCATCAGATTGGTCGCGTTGGCCGGGCCGCCGGCAGTCATGATATCGACGATGCCAAAGGAATCCTGAAAGCTCTCGGTGATGTTGATGACCAGCAGGAAGAAGATCGTCGGCGTGATCAGCGGGAACTGGATATCCCAGAAGCGCCTGAGAACGCCTGACCCATCCATCGCCGCCGCCTCGATCAGCGAGCGCGGGATTGCCTGCAGCGCGGCAAGGAAGAAGATGAAGTTATAGCCGACATATTTCCAGGAAAAGGCCGCGATGATCGAGGCCATGGCGTCCGTGCCATCGAGGCCAGGATCCCAGAAGCCGGGCCAGACCCGGTTGACGACGGCCATGAAGCCGGCTTCCGGTGCCAGGATGAAGCGGAACGCCAGCGCCAACGCCGGCGCTGCTATGCCATAAGGCCAGATCAGCACCACTCGATAGAAACGGGAGCCGGCAAGTTGCCGGTCCGTCAAGGCCGCGAGCACGAGCGCGATGAGCATCGCCAGGCCGGTGCTGGTAGCGGCAAAGACAAGGCTGGCGCTGATCGAATTCCAGTAGTCGGCGTTGGACAGGATCGAGCGAAAATTGTCGAGCCCGACCCAGATGTTGCCGCCGCCCCAAGGCTGTTGCAGCGTCAGCGACCAATACACGGCCTGGCCTGCCGGCCAGTAGAAGAAGGTGAAGATCAGGAGAAGCTGCGGCACCGCGAAAAGGATGCCGATAGTCCACCTGCTGAAAGTAACGCGTTTTTCCATCGGTCCGCCGGCGCCGCTTTGACAGCTAGCTTGGAGCAAAGTGAGATTAATAACGAAACGGCCGCCCGTCGACCCGAGCATGATCCCGAAAAGTGGAAACTGGTTTTCGAAAAATCACGCCTAGGTTTTCGACGGGCAGCCTGGCATTCCAGGGCTCAGGGCAGCGTCTTGCCCGGATAGGTCTGCTGGAAGCGGTCGAGGATGGCGTCGCCATTCTTGACCAGCGTGTCGAGGCCTTGCTGGACGGTGAGCTTGTTGGCGAAGATCGCCTGCATCTGCGTGCCGAACTCGGCGCGGATCTGGGTGAAGTTGCCCAGACGGATGCCGCGGGTGATTTCCGTCGGCTCGGACGCGGTCAGGCTGGCGATTGCGACCTCACGGCCCTTGTAAGGCGCCTTGTCGTAGAAGCCTTGGCCTTTCATGTAGTCGAAGCCCGACTTCGTCACCGGAATGTAGCCGGTGTTGGTCGACCAGAACAAAGCGGTCTTGGGATCGTGGATGAAGTTGAGGAAGGCGGCAGCGCCCTTGTATTCGGCATCCGACTTGCCGGAAAGCACCCACAGCGAAGCGCCGCCGACGAGCGAATTCTTGCGCTCCGTGCCGGCATAGACCGGCAGTTCGGCGACATCCCAGTTCATGCCTTCCTTCTGCGTCCTGCCGACCGTGCCATGGTCGCCGACCGAGGTCAGGATTACCTGGCAGGAGCCGGAGGCGAAGGCCTGTACCATGTCCTGGCCGAGGTCCTTGGACTTGATCTTGATCAGGCCGGCATCATACCACTTCTTGAGATCGGTGACGTACTGGACGAACTTGGTCTTGTTGACTTCGAGACGCGCGTCGAGGCCGTCATAGCCATTGTTCTTGGTGGCGATCGGCTGGTTATGGAGAGCCGAGAACTGCTCCATCAGCTGCCAGCTTTCGTTGGCCGAGATGTTGATCGCCATCGGGCAATCATAGCCGGCGTCCTTCAACGCCTTGAGGTCGGCGCCGACATCTTCCCAGGTCTTCGGCGCTTCGGTCTTGCCGATCTTGGCGAAGGCGTCCTTGTTCCAGTACATCAAAGGGGTCGACGAATTGAACGGAAAGGACAGCATCTCGCCCTTCGAGGTCGCGTAGTAGCGCGCGATGCCGGGGAAATAGTCGGCGTAGTCGATCTTGTAGCCGTTCTCTTCCATCAGCTTGTCGGCGGGCTTGTAGGCCCCCGACAGCATCATGGTGGCGGTGCCGACGTCGTAGACCTGAACCACGGCGGGCTGCTTGCCGGCGCGGAAGGCGGCGATCGTATTCTGCAGCGTGGCGTCGTAATTGCCCTGGCTGGTGCAGACGACTTCATAATCGGACTGCGAAGCATTGAAGTTCTTGCACAGTGTGTCGACGACGCGGGCGAGATCGCCCGACAGGCCGAACCAGAAATCGAACTTTACCGGCTCCGCAAAGGCAGGAACCGCAAGCACCGTGCTGAGCGCGCCTGCGGCAAGGGCAGCGAGGCCCCGCTTGATGATGGTCATGTTTCTTCCCTCTTGATGGCTGTTGACAAGGGTCTTGCGCAAGTCCTTGCCCGCTCTCTTAGAGAAGGTATGTGACAGTTCTGTTGTGGCCCCTCAGGCCTGTGGACAGCCCGTCTTTCCTCCCCCTCGGCGGTTGCCCCGGCCTGAAGATGTCATGCCGGCGCCTTATGCAACTAGGGCGGTTGCCGATGGGGTAAAGACCATCATGATTATCCGGCTAAAAATGTTCGTGCGGCTGACCCGTTGCAACCGCGCCTGCCGTTCTCGTCGCTGCGCCGGATGGCAGCCCGGCCTCCGATCATCAAGCTCAGGCGGCGACCGTTCGCGTGGAATAGCTCGGCCTGGTTGTTACGATCCGAGTGCCGCCTCAACCAACCGTTTGGCGTCCGGTCCCGACCATTCCGCCGGGCCGTTCATATGGGCGATCAGGCAGCCTTCGCCGTCGATGAGCATGGTGACGGGAAGGCCGAGTGCGAGGCCGCGTGTCTTGAGATCGTTGAACAGCGCCATGGTGGAATCCCGGTAGTAACCGAGCGTCGCGACGCCAGTGTCCTTCAGGAACTTCTTCGGCTTCACATCGTCGCCGGCATCGACATTGACGGCGACCACCTGAAACACGTCGCTGCCCTTCTCCCTCTGCAGCGCATCCAGGGCCGGCATTTCCGCGCGGCATGGCGCGCACCATGTGGCCCACAGATTGAGCAGCACCGTTTTCCCCGCCTGGTCGGCGATCGTCATCGGCTTGCCGTCCGGACCATTGAAGGCGAGAGCCTTCATCGATTGCGGCGGATCGGCAGGCAAAAGGGCTGCAACCTCACCCGTGGCCGCGGCCGCGACCTTCTTGGCGCGCTCGCTCTTGGCGGCGCAGGCAACATCGTCCTTGCTGTCGCCGACCGCTGCCTGCTGCGCGGCATTGTTGCCAGACCGGCTCTCGCTGACATATACCGCGACCGCACCGGCCAGCGCTCCCGCCACCAGGGCGGCGAGGATCAGGCGCGGGGCCGGGAAAAATCTACTACCGTCTGCCATTTTCTCAAAACTGCTCCGAAGCACGGGTTATAGCGATGAGCGACACGAAGACCAGCAACCAGATGTGGGGCGGACGTTTTGCCTCGGGTCCCGCCGCGATCATGGAAGCGATCAACGCGTCGATCTCGTTCGATCGCAAACTCTATGCGCAGGACATAAGAGGCTCGATCGCCCACAGCGACATGCTGGCGCAAACGGGCATTATTTCGGCGGCCGATCAAGAAAAAATCGCGCACGGCCTGAACACGATCCTGAAAGAGATCGAGGCCGGCACGTTCGAGTTCTCGACCAGGCTGGAAGACATCCACATGAATATCGAGGCCCGCCTCGCCGACCTGATTGGTCCGGCGGCCGGACGGCTGCACACCGCCCGCTCGCGCAACGACCAGGTGGCGGTCGATTTGAGGCTGTGGGTCAAGGACGAATGCTTTCGCGTCGCCGAGGCGTTGAAAGGGCTGATCGAGGCGCTGCTGGCACGGGCCGAGGAACATGCGGCGACGGTTATGCCGGGCTTCACCCACATGCAGGCAGCGCAGCCGGTGACCTTCGGGCATCACTGCATGGCCTATGTCGAGATGTTTTCGCGCGACCTGTCGCGGGTCCGCGACGCGATTGAACGGATGGACGAAAGCCCGCTCGGTGCCGCAGCACTTGCCGGCACCAGCTTCCCGATCGACCGCCACAAGACCGCCAAGGCACTCGGCTTCCGTGAGCCGATGCGCAATTCGCTGGACAGCGTTTCGGATCGCGATTTCGCACTGGAATTCCTCGGCATGGCCGCGATCTGCGCCACGCATCTGTCGCGGCTGGCGGAAGAAATCATCATCTGGTCGACGCCGCAGTTCGGCTTCGTCAGGTTGTCGGACTCGTTCTCCACCGGTTCCTCGATCATGCCGCAGAAGAAGAACCCGGACGCGGCCGAACTGGTGCGCGGCAAGACCGGCCGCGTCACCGGCCATCTGGTCGGCCTGCTGACGGTGATGAAGGGCATGCCGCTGACTTACGGCAAGGACATGCAGGAGGACAAGGAATCGGTGTTCGACGCCGCCGAAACGCTCGACCTGATGCTGGCGGCAATGACCGGCATGGTCTCGGACATGACTGTCAACGCCGCTGCCATGAAGAAGGCGGCCGGTTCCGGCCACGCGACCGCGACCGATTTGGCGGACTGGCTGGTGCGAACGCTCGGCCTGCCGTTCCGCGAGGCACATCACGTTACCGGCCGCGCGGTGGCGCTGGCGGAAGAGAAGAAAGTGGGGCTGGAGAAGCTCTCTCTGGAGGATCTGCAATCGATCGACCCCGGCATCACGTCGGATATATTCTCGGTGCTGGCGGTGCAGAATTCGGTCAAGAGCCGCACCAGTTTCGGCGGCACCGCGCCATCGGAAGTGAGGAAGCAGATCCGCAGCTGGAAAAAGCGATTGTCGAAAGCGTGATGTCGGATATTGCGGCCAGCAATATCCGGGGTGCAATACCCCGCGAACTCGGCTAAAAGCGGCGGCTGGCAAAAGCTTCGGACGGATGGATCGATGACGGTAAGCAGGATTTTGTTGACGCTGTCGCTGCTGGCGGCGATGGCGGCCGTTACGGCCTGCGGCCGGAGGGGCGGTCTCGACACGCCCTATGAGGCAGCGGTCCAAGCGCGCAAGGATGCTTCAAAAGCCCACCAGCCTGTGCCGCCGGAGCCGGAAAAACCGGTCGAGGACAAGAAGTTCATCCTCGACCCGCTGATCTAGAGTGCGATGAGACCGTCTGGTCTCATCGCACTCCAACTTTCCGGAACCAGTCTCGTGAACCATTTCGACTACCGCGACGGCGTGCTGCATGCCGAGGACGTGGCGATCCCCGATATCGCCGCGCAAATCGGCACACCGTTCTACTGCTATTCGACGGCCACATTGGTCAGGCACTACCGGGTGTTTGCCCAAGCCTTCTCCGGCCTCGACGCGCTGGTCTGCTACGCCATGAAGGCCAATTCCAACCAGGCGGTGCTGCGGACGCTGGCAAAGCTCGGCGCCGGGGCCGATGTGGTGTCGGAAGGCGAATTGCGCCGGGCGCTTGCGGCCGGCATCCCAGCAAGCAAGATACTGTTCTCGGGCGTCGGCAAGACCAAGCGCGAAATGGACTTCGCGCTCAACGCCGGCATCCTCTGCTTCAACGTCGAGTCCGAGCCTGAACTGGAGTTGCTGTCGGCCCGCGCCGTAGCCCTTGGCAAGGTGGCATCGATCTCGCTGCGCATCAATCCCGACGTCGACGCCAGGACCCACAAGAAGATCTCAACCGGCAAGGCCGAGAACAAGTTCGGCATTCCGTGGCAGAGGGCGCGGCAGGTCTATGCCCGCGCGGCGCAGCTTCCGGGCATCAAGGTCACCGGCATCGATACCCATATCGGCAGCCAGATCACCGAGCTGCAGCCTTTCGACGACGCCTTTGCCCTGCTTGTCGATCTGGTCGGTGCGCTGCGCACCGACGGCCATGCCATCGAGCACATCGATCTCGGCGGCGGCCTCGGCATTCCCTACCGCGTCGACAACAACCCGCCGCCCCTGCCTGATGCCTATGCCCAGATCGTCAGGAAGCATGTCACAAATCTCGGGCTGAAGGTGATGTTCGAGCCGGGCCGGCTGATATCAGGCAATGCCGGCATCCTCGTCTCGGAAGTGATCTTCGTGAAGGAAGGCGCCGCCAAGAATTTCCTGGTCGTCGACGCCGCCATGAACGATCTGATCCGGCCGACGCTCTACGATGCCTTCCACGACATCCGTCCGGTCGTTCTGCCGCCGGCCGACGCGCCGCGCATAATGGTCGATGTGGTCGGCCCGGTCTGCGAGACCGGCGATTATCTCGGCCTCGACCGCGATTTGCCCAGGCTGAAGGCGGGCGACCTGATTGCCGTTTCCACGGCCGGAGCCTACGGCGCCGTGCAGGCCGGCACCTACAACACTCGCCTGCTGGTGCCCGAGGTGCTGGTGGACACCGACCGCTTCCACGTCGTGCGTCCGCGCCCGACCTATGACGATCTGATCGGGCTGGATTCGGTACCGGACTGGCTGGCATAGAAGCCGGTCGTCCTTATCGCTTCCGACGAAGGAAAGAAGCGGTTCCTCGGCGGTCCGGTCGCGGAAGGAAGAATTCTTAGCTGCCTGGGTGCGACCCACAGGACGGCGTCAAACACGCCGCCGAGTGCCAATAGCGGGCATGTGGTGCTTCGCTCGAAAAAAAGTTTCTGTATATACAAAAACGCTTGAAAATAGGCGCGTTTCTGTATATACAGAAATTGTCGGGGCTGACAGTGATGAAGTTCGAGTGGGACGACGAAAAGGCGAGGAGGAACAAAGCCAAACATGGGGTGTCGTTCGAACTCGCCGAAATTTTCGATTTCGACAATGCCATGATCTTCGAAGATGCGACCGAAGATTATGACGAGGAGAGGTCATTGGGATCGGCTTCATTGGCAACAAGATCCATCAGATCGTCTACACTCCGCGTAGCGGAAACATTCGAGTCATTTCCCTCCGCCGCGCTACCAAAGAGGAGATCAGGAGCTATGTCGAATACCTCGAAACCGGCTACTAAAAGTGGCGCCAACATCAGAGCTAAGCGGGCATCCTCTCCTATGAAGTTCGCTGGAGGCGGGTCTGAGATGGATAGGGTCAGGAAGGCTGCGTTGATCGGGAAAAGCGAGCCGTCAAAAGTAAGTCTATTGAATCGGGCCAAGGCCGCTCTGGATGAAATGACGATCGAGGAAGACGCAGCCATTACCGCTGCGGCTCGAACAGATCCCGACGCACAGCCAAACCTGGCTGCAAGGCGCGGAAGGCCTCGATCGGATCACACGAAGATCGCGATATTGCTGAGGCTGGACCCTGATGTTGTTGAGAGCTTCAAGAAGAGTGGTTCTGGCTGGCAGACACGCATGAATGCTGCGTTGCGCGAGGCAGCCAATCTCGACTAGGAGGGATTGCGGGTGAGCGACCTACTCCGAAATCGGCGCAATCCTTGACCGCTTACAACCGGTTCTGGATGAGCGCCCTGATGTCGGCGATCCTGTCCTCGTCGCGGCGGTAGAATGTCCATTGCTTGATGCGCTTGGCGCGCAACAGGCCAGCCTGGGTGAGCACGCGCATATGCTCGCTGAGCGTCGCCTGGGTGATGCCGAGCTTTTCGGCAATCAGCAGCGCGCAAACACCGTCCTCGACCAGATCGCCGTCCGCTTGGCGCGGGAAATGCGCCCGCGGATCCTTCAGCCAGTCGAGGACCAGCAGCCTGCGTTCGTTGGCGATCGCCTTGAAGACATCGACCTCTTGCATTTAGCCATTTTGCCAAGTTACTAATTACTGTCAATCCCAGGGAGATGATCATGTCGCAGGGCACCGTCACACGCGAATGCATTGCCGCGATGGAACCGCGCATCCGCCCCTATGTGCGCCACACGCCGGTGCTGCGCGTCGACATGGCCGACTTCGACCGCCCGCCCCTGGCGCTCGACCTGAAGCTCGAATGCCTGCAGCATTCCGGCTCGTTCAAGGCGCGCGGCGCTTTCACCAACCTGCTCGAACGGCCGGTTCCCAAGGCCGGCGTCGTCGCCGCCTCGGGCGGCAACCATGGCGCGGCCGTCGCCTACGCCGCCAAACGGCTGGGTCACAAGGCGACCATCTTCGTTCCCGAAGTGAGCCCGCCGGCCAAGCTGGAGCGCATTCGCGGCTATGGCGCCGAACTGGTCGTCGGCGGCGCCCGCTATGCCGAGGCCCTGGCCGCCAGCGAACGCTTCGCCGAGGAGACCGGCGCCTTGCAGATCCATGCCTTCAACCAGGAGGAAACGCTGATCGGCCAAGGCACGCTCGGGCTTGAGATCGAAAGCGATTTGCCTCGGGTCGACACGTTGCTGGTCGCCGTCGGCGGCGGCGGCTTGATCGGCGGTATCGCCGCCTGGTTTGCCGGCCGCATCCGCATCATTGCCGTCGAGCCCGAGGGCGCGCCGACGCTACATCGCGCCTTCGAGGCCGGACGCCCGGTCGACGCGCCGGCAGAAGGCATCGCCGCCGATTCGCTGGCGCCCAAACGCGTCGGCGAAATGATGTTTCCGATCGCCGAGGCTTTCGTCGAGCGTTCCATCCTGGTCAGCGACGACGAGATCATAGCCGCGCAGAAAGCGCTGTGGAACCGGACGCGCATCATCTCCGAACCGGGTGGCGCCGCGGCATTCGCTGCGGTGCTGTCCGGGCGCTACGCGCCGGCACCTGGTGAGCGCGTCGCCGTGCTGGTCTGCGGAGCAAACACAAATCCCGCGAATTTCTGACGGGAACCATCCGCGCGGGCTTCACGTTTTTGCAAACTGCCTCGCCTTTGCCGTGTTTGCTGGTATTCTTCGAGTCGCGAGGACAGGGCTATCCCGCCCGCCTTCAGGAAGGGCCGATGACGGAACGACCCACCTTCAGCAGCGATCGCGGCCTGGCCGGGCGCCTTGCCCTGAGCCGACTGGCGACGCGGGTCTCGATGATGGTCGAGCGTGGCTGGCCGCTGCTGCTTCCGCTCATCCTTGTCGCCAGCCTGTTCCTCAGCATCTCCTGGCTCGGCATTTTCTCCCGGCTGCCGGATTTCGCGCGTATCGGCCTGATTGCTGCATTCGGCATGGCAACGCTGGCCGCGCTCTATCCGTTGCGCTTTTTCCGCATGCCTGGCGCCGCCGAAATCGACCGCCGGATCGAAGCGGCCAATCAACTGTTGCACAGCCCCGTGCTGGTGCAGACCGACCGGCCGAGCGGGCGCGAAACCAGCTTCTCGCAGGCGCTGTGGCGCGAGCACCAGAAGCGCATGGCGAGGAAGCTCGACAGCCTTAGCTCCGACCTGCCGCGCGCGCGCGTGCCGGAGCGCGATCCCTGGGGGCTGCGCGCGCTGGCCGCACTCCTGCTCGTCACCGCCTTTGCCTTCTCCTTCGGGCCGAGCGGTGGGCGGATCTCCGACGGGTTCAGCGCCCGCGGCACGCATGACGTACTGCCGCCGCGCATAGATGCATGGGTGACGCCGCCGGCCTATACCGGCAAACCCCCGATCTTCCTGACCGCCGGCGCCAACCAGACGACGCCAACCTTTACCGTTCCGGAAGGCAGCGACGTCTCGCTACGCGTGACCGGCGGGTCGGGCGAGGAAACGCTTGCCTATGCCGCCAAGGACGGCAATGCGCGCACGATCGATCCGGCCAGCGCGCCGCTCGCCGCCACGGTCAAGCCGGCAGCAAGCCCGGCGGCGCCTTCCCAGGTCCGCCAGTTCACCGATAGGCTGACAGGCGATGGCACGCTGACGCTGAAGTCCGGCGGGGACGAGCTCGGCCGCTGGGCCTTCGCGGTGCTGCCCGACAAACCGCCGCAGATCCGTTTTGTCGGTGAGCCTAAGCGCGCCGTCAACGGCGCCTTCGAACTCAACTACCAGATCGACGACGATTACGGCGCCGCCAATGCCAAGGCGATTTTCGCGCTGGCCGACCCGCAGGCGCCGGGCGCGCATCCGCTCTATGGTCCGCCCGAGATGCCGTTGACACTGCCGCGCCGCGGCGGCAAGTCGAATGCCGCCAGGACCTCGAAGGACCTGACCGAGCATGTCTGGGCCGGCGGCAACATCAAGCTGACGCTCGTCGCGACCGACGATGCCGGGCATACGGCGACCAGCGAGACCAAGACGCTTGTGATGCCGCAGCGGCCGTTCACCAACCCGCTGGCCCGGGCCGTGATCGAACAGCGTCGCCTGCTGGCACTCGATGCCAATGCCAAGCCGCGCGTGCTCGACCTGATGGATGCGATCACGCTCAGGCCTGAAGACACGTTCGACAATATGTCCCACTACCTTGCCATCATGAGCGCGCGCAGCCGGCTGAAGCAGGCCGACAGCGATGACGAGTTGCGCAACGAGGTGTCCTATCTCTGGGAAATCGCGCTCGGTATCGAGGAAGGCAATCTCTCGGCCGCCGAGAAGCGGTTGCGCCAGGCGCAGCAGGCGCTGGAGGACGCCATCAAGAACGGCGCCAGCGACCAGGAGATCGAAAAGGCGATGAAGGAACTGCGCGAGGCGATGAACCAGTTCCTGCAGGAATTCGCCGAACGCGCCAAGCAGAATCCGAACGCACCGCAGATGCAGCAGAACGGCCAGGAACTGCGCCAGAGCGACATCGACCGCATGATGGACCAGATCGAGAATCTGGCGAAATCCGGCGACCGCGACAAGGCGCAGCAATTGCTGTCTCAGCTGCAGGACATGATGAACAATCTCCAGGCCGGCCGTCAGCAGCAGGGCGGGCAGCAGGACAGCGAGATGCGCCAGCAGATGGACAAGCTCGGCGATATCCTGCGGCGACAGCAGGAGATGATGAACGACACGTTCCGCATGGACCAGATGCAGCGCGGCGATCGCCAGCGCGGCCAGAACCGCGACGAGCAGCTTGGCGAAGGCAGCGGCGAGGACCAGGACAAGCCGGGTGCCGGCCAGGACCGCGATCCGCCCGCCAAGCCGAAGACGATGACACCGCAGGAATTCGCCGATGCGCTGAAGCAGTTGCAGGAAGGTCAGGGCCAGCTGAAGAGCGACCTCGAGCAATTGAAGAAGGGCCTGGAAGGCATGGGCATGGAGCCCAATGAAGGATTTGGCGAGGCCGGCAAATCGATGGGCAACGCCGAACAGGCGCTTGGCGAGGGTGAAGGCGACCAGGCCGTCGGCCACCAGGGCCGCGCGCTCGAGGCGTTGCGCAAGGGCGCCAAGGATATGATGAAACAGATGCAGGCCATGCAAGGCGACCAGGGCGGCAGCGAGCAAGGCGGCCGCCAGCAGAATGCCGATCGGGACCCGCTCGGCCGGCCACGCGCCAGCCAGGGTCCCGATTTCGGCGATTCTGTGAAAGTACCCGACGAGATCGACGTCCAGCGCGCGCGCCAAATCCTGGAAGCGATCCGCAAGCGGCTCGGCAATGCGCTCAGCCCCGACATCGAGCGCAGCTATCTGGAACGGCTGCTGGAGCTGAAATAGGGGTAGCCGCCCTCTTCAATCCTGCCCGAACGTTTCCGCAACGGTTGCACCACAATGCCTAGACTTGGCACCGTCACGCCCATCCTGCGCATCTTCGACATTGCCAAGGCGCGCGAATTCTATGTCGGCTTCCTCGGTTTCGACGTGGAATGGGAACATCGCTTCGACGACAACGCGCCGCTCTACATGGCGATCGGCCGCGACGGCTGCGTCCTGCACCTCAGCGAACACCACGGCGACGGCGCGCCTGGCATTGCCGTACGCATCCAGGTCGAGGACATTGCCGCCCTGCATCGCGAACTGACGGTCAAGAAATACCGCTTCGCCAGGCCCGGCCTGGAAGAAACACCGTGGAAGACCCGCGAGATTTCGGTTGCCGATCCGTTCGGCAACCGGCTGCATTTCTACGAGGATGTGACCGGTTAGCTCTGTCTGTTGACGAACGCTTCGCGAATTGCCTCTTGCATGCCGTCGATCGCCTCCCCTGACGCATTCGGGTTGCGGTGCATCACCACGTTCGAGGAATCGATGTCGCCGAACCCATCCGCTGACGTGAGTTCGCGACAATCCGCCGGAATATTGCTGCGCGAAATCGGCGCGATGGCCAGCCCCGACGTGACGGCAAGCTTCAGGCCGCCGGTGGTGTCGCTGGTATAGGCGACACGATAGGCAAGCCCGCTCTGCTCCAGCGATTTGATGGCGAAGTCCTTGCACCAGCCGGCCCTGTTGTAGAGGGCGATCGGCACCGGGTGCTCCTCATGCATGTGATGCAGGTTCGATGTCACCCACACGGTCGGATCGTGCATCAGCACTTCACCCCCGGAAGGATCCTGCCATTCGAACACCACGCACAGATCGAGTTCGCCGGCAGCCAGCGCCGCGATCTGCGCCCCCGAATGTGCATAGCGCACGGTGACCTCGACCTCGGTGTGAAGTTTCGAGAATGCACCGAGAGCGCGCGACAGGATGGCATGGCCATATTCTTCCGGAATGCCGATGCGCACGGGCCCGCCCAGCGGCGCTGCAGCCATCGAGGCGGCAGTCTCGTCGAGCAGCGAAACGATGCGGCGGGCATTGACGATAAGTTCGCCGCCGCGCCGTGTCAGCGCAACGCCGCGCGACCCGCGCTCGAACAGGCTGTCGCCCACCAGCGCCTCGAGCTTCTTCATCTGCATCGACACCGCCGACTGGGTGCGGCCGGCCTGCTCCGCTGCCCTGGTGAAATTGCCGGCTTCGGCAATGGCCACGAAGGTGCGCAGGAGATCGCTGTCGAGGGTTGGGCGCATGCTATCCGTCATAAGAAAACTTGATTGCTGGTATCATTCCAATTCGTTTGCAACATGTCAAATGTCGGACGATAGTGATCCTTCCCATTGGATATGCGGCTGCGAAATCGGCTGCGGACCAATCAAAAGTCCTCACTCGTGCCCGCTGCCCGAAACGGTGGCGGGTTCTTTTTACGCCGCAGGGAGCCCGAAATTCACATGCAGAATAGGATGGTGCTTGGCATCCTGAGCCTGTGCCTGGGCGTGCTGGTCTTCTCGTTGCAGGACCCGCTCGTCAAAGCCGTGTCGAGCGGCTATCCGGTGACCGAGGTGATGGCGATCCGCTCGATCGTCGCTCTGCCGATCCTGATCGTTCTCGTCCACGCCGATGTCGGCTTGCGGGCCATCCTGTCGCGGCGGTTCGGCCTGCTGACGGTGCGCGCCTTCATCCAGTTCACGTCCTACACAGCGTACTATCTGGCCATCGCCGCCTTGCCGCTGGCTGACGCGGTGGCGCTCTATTTTATGACACCGCTGTGCATCATGGCTCTGGCCGGGCCGTATCTCGGCGAGCACGTCTCCTGGCGAACGCTGGCGACCGTGCTGATCGGGCTGCTCGGCGTCCTCGTGATGCTACGCCCTGGTGCCGGGCTGTTCGACTGGGCCGCACTGCTGTCGCTGGGTTCGGCGGCGCTCTACGCTTTTTCGCAGCTGATGGCGCGCAAGATCGGCGATACCGAATCGTCCACCGTCATGGCTTTCTATCAGAACGGCGCCTATCTGGTCGGCGCTGCGGTGGTTGCCGGCGCGTTTCACCTTGCCGGCGTAACGCACGCCGTCCACCCAAGCGTGGAATTCCTGGTACGGTCCTGGTTGTGGCCGACGCTGCCGGATTTTCTCAAGATGGCGGCCTGCGGCTTTGTCGCCTCGGCCGGCATGATCCTGTTATCGCAGGCCTATCGTATGGCACCGGCCAACCGCGTCGCCACCTTCGAATACACCGGCATCCTGTGGTCACCGCTATGGGGATTTCTGTTCTTCGCCGAAGTGCCGCGGCCGACGACCGTAATCGGTGCGGCCCTCATCATTGGCGCCGGTCTGCTGGCACTCAACACCGGGCGCCGCAAGACCGCCGCGCCCACACTCGCCGCCACCGATCCAGCCTGATCAGGCAAAGCAGACAAGCGCCCGTTCGACGCGCGAGCGGATTTCGGCCAGCGTGAAAGGCTTCTGCACGACATCGAGGATGATGCCGTCCAATTCCTCGGCGCGCTCGCGCTGGTCGGCATAGCCGGTCATCAGCATGATCTTCATCGACGGGAAAAGGGCTGCCGCGGCGGTGGCCATCTCTATGCCGTCCATCTCCGGCATGCGAATGTCGGAGACGACGAGATCGTAGCCGCCTTTCGCGGCCTGGATCAGCGACAGTCCCTGCGCGCCGTCCGCCGCGATATCGATTGCGTGGCCGGCGCGTTCGAGCGCGCGGGCTGCGAGAGTGCGGACGGACTCATCGTCCTCGACGATCAGAAGCTTTGCCATGGCCGGCATAGTTGGCCGCGAAAAGTTGACTTTTCCTGAAGGCGCAGAGGATCAGCGGACTTTTTGGAAGTCGCTCACACATCGTCTTTTACGACGCCGACGAATGGCAATTCGCGAAAGGCGTGCGCGACGTCCATGCCGTAGCCGACGACGAAATAGTCGGGGCAGTCGAAGCCGACATAATCGGCGTTGAGCGCGGTCTGGCGGCGCATGCGCTTGTCGAGCAGCACGGCGATGGAACAGCTTCTGGCGCCGCGCGACAGCATCAGGTCGCGGGTGAATGTCAGCGTCTTGCCCGATTCGAGAATGTCGTCGATCAACAGCACGTCGCGGCCGGCGACCTCATTGTCGATGTCGCGCAGCACCCTCACCTCGCCGCTGGTGGTGCCGGCGCCGTAGCTGGAAATGAAGATGAACTCGACTTCCGGCGACAGACCGACATCATGCATGGCGCGGATGAGGTCGGCGGCGAAGATGAACGATCCCTTCAGCACCGAAATCACCAGAAGATCGTGATAATCGTGCTCGGCAATCTCCTTGGCGAGCTCCAGATTGCGCCGTGCGATCGCCGATGCTGAAAACAGGACCTCGATGTCCTTGCCGCGTACAATTGGCATTTTTTGCCCCTAACGATGTTTACCCGCACGCTGTCGCGCCAAGGCGTATTGAGATTCAGGTCAAGCCGAGCCGGAGTCGAAGATGGGCGCGAAGCGACCGTTTGCAGACCGGCATCACCTGAATATCACTACACCTATTCGGCGAAGGTGACCGACACTGTCCTTACGCCGTTTCTAGGCACCTCGAGCCGGCTGGCAAAGCCGAATCTTTCGCCCGATGCCAGTGAACGGCCGGATGTCCCCAACGTATAGCGGATTGTGCGCCCGTCATTGCCGGTCACCCGGATTTCGAGCGGCGGCAGCCGTGCCGGCTTCGCGCCATCGTTGGCGGCCTCGCCGTCGACGAACAGCACCGGGTCCGGCCCGGAGCCGTCGACGCGTGACGTCACGCCTGAAATACTGAGCGCCGATGCCTGCCCGCTGGACAACAACGGGGTCTGGCGCACCAGCGCGTGTCCGCCGGAGACCCAGAAGGCGGCAAGCGCGGCGCCGATGCCGGCAATCCAGAAGATCGGCCCGCCGCGCGAGGCCGGTGGCCGTTCCAGCGGTGTCTCGGGCTTGCGCAGCATGTCCATGCCCTCGATGGACGGTGTGACGATTGCGCGCGGCTGTGGTGCCGCAGCTTCCCCGGCTGCGACTGTGCGCGGCATCACCACATAGTCGGCATCGATGATATCGGCTGCCGGGCCGCGCACGATCCGGTCCGTTGCGGCAATTGCCGCCGGATCGGTCATGATTTCGCCGGAAACCGGGCGCGCGGTTCGCTGGTCAGCCATCATGGCCTAGTTGCAGCCCTCGTTCGCTTTTTCGTTTCTTTTGCGTAAACGCAAATGGTTAACGCTTCCCCATCGGAGCCCTCGTGACAAGCCGAAAGAACTCTGGAATTAACCGCCGGTTAACCATGCCGGCCGAAGGTCTTTTCCCAGAACCGGCCGGCTCGCCGCCGCCAGGGTCGGATGACTTCAGATCGAATCGACCTGAAGTCTGAATCCGCCTCTGAATCAAAGAGACAGAGCATGATGTCGCCCGAAAACCGCTTCACACTTTTCGGCATCATGCTCTGACAATTTCAGGTCGTCGAAATTGATTCGCTTCGAAAATGTCGGCCTCCGCTATGGCATGGGTCCGGAAATCCTCCGCGATATTTCCCTGCACATCCCGGAGCGCTCGTTCCAGTTCCTGAGCGGGCCTTCGGGCGCCGGCAAGACGACCTTGCTGCGCCTCCTGTTCATGTCGCTGAAGCCGACGCGTGGGCTGATCACCATCTTCGGTAAGGACCGCTCGCGCATCTCGCGAGCCGAACTGCCGCACCTCAGGCGCCGAATCGGCGTGGTGTTCCAGGATTTTCGTCTGCTCGATCACATGACCACTTACGAGAATGTCGCCTTGCCGCTGCGTGTGCGCGGGCGCGAGGAAGCAAGTTACCGCACCGACGTCACCGAGTTGTTGAAATGGGTTGGATTGGGCGAGCGCATGCATGTGCTGCCGCCGGTCCTGTCGGGCGGCGAGAAGCAGCGCGCCGCGATCGCCCGCGCGCTGATCGAGCAGCCGGAGATCCTGTTGGCCGACGAGCCTACCGGCAATGTCGATCCGCCGCTGGCGCGACGGTTGCTGCGGCTGTTCATCGAACTCAACCGGCTCGGCACCGCCGTGGTGATCGCCACCCACGATCTCGGCCTAATGGAACAGGTCGACGCGCGCCGCATGATCCTGGCCGGCGGAAGGCTGGACATCTATGACTGAGCTGTCCACCGAACACCGTGAAGACGATGCCGGAGCGACCGTTGCTAGAGAGCGCACCCAGCGCCGGATGGCACCGATCGTGCCGGCCCAGAACATTGCCGGCCGCGCGCTGGTGCTAGTCATTGCCATCATGACCTTCCTGTCCTGCCTGACCTTCGGCGCGGTGACGCTGGTGCGCGACACGGCCTCGGTCTGGGAGAACCAGATCTCGCGCGAAGCGACGATCCAGATCAAGCCGGCGGACGGCCTCGACATGGAGGCGGCCCTTGCCCAGGCCTCGCAGATCGCCGGCGAATTTCCCGGCGTGAAGGCGACGCGCATAATCGACCGTGAAGCGACCGCCAGGCTCCTCGAGCCGTGGCTTGGTTCGGGCCTCAATATCGACGAACTGCCGGTGCCGCGCCTGATCATCGTCACCATCGACGAGAACAACCCGCCCGATTTCGCCGCCATCCGCGCCGCGATCACCCCGAAACTGCCGAGCGCATCGCTTGACGATCACCGCACATGGGTGGACCGGCTGGTGGCCATGGCCCGCACCACGGTGACCATCGGCATTGCCGTGCTGGCGCTGATGCTGTCGGCGACCGTGCTGACCGTGGTGTTCGCTACCCGCGGCGCCATGGCCGGCAATGGCCACATCATCGAGGTGCTGCATTTCGTCGGTGCCGAGGCCCGCTTCATCGCGCGCGAGTTCCGGCGCCACTTCCTGGTCACCGGCATGAAGGGCGCTGCCGCCGGTGGCGCTGCCGCCGTGCTCGTCTTCATCGTCTTTTCCTGGTGGTCCTCGCGCAACATGGCGACGCCCCAGGCCGACCAGGCGACCGCCCTGTTCGGCAATTTCGCGATTGGATCGGCGGGCTATCTCGGTGTCGTTCTCATGGTGCTGGTGATCGGCGCGCTCACGGCGGCAACCTCGCACGCCACCGTCGTCACCTATCTCAGCGACATCGACGTTCGCCAACCCGAGGCATGAAGGGCGGGAGCGCGTGGAGACGGCGGCATGGATAAGGCAGGGCTGATCACGGATGGAGAAGCGGCGTAACGCAAAGTGCGTCTTTCAGCTATCAAAGGCTGCATTTCGGGGTTAACCATATGACGATGGACGCGCGGGATTCCACCGGGACGGCTGGACAGATGCCAGTGGTTGTTCGTTTGCGCGACCACGGCAAGGCTAGTCGTCTCAGAGCCGCGCTGCGCCTTTCCGCTCTGTCCCTGCTCCTGATCGCTACATTGTTTGCCGGCGGCTTCGGCTGGTTCGTGAACAAGGTCAGCCATCTGACCACGCCTGCCAACCCGACCAAGGCCGACGCGATCATCGTGCTGACCGGCGGCCAGTCGCGCCTGGATGCAGCGATGGAGTTGCTAGCATCAGGCAAGGGCGAGCGGCTGTTGATCAGCGGCGTGCATCCCTCCGCCAGCCGCCGCCAGCTCCAGGCCGCGACCGGCGGTGACAAAAGGCTGTTTTCCTGCTGCGTCGACATCGACCGCGCAGCACTGGATACGATCGGCAATGCCGAGGAAAGTGCCAAATGGGTCGAAAACCATGCTTATGGCACAGTGATCCTGGTTACCAACAACTATCACATGCCGCGCAGCCTGCTCGAAATGGGCCGCCTGCTGCACAGGGCCAAGCTCGAGCCCTATCCCGTCGTCAATTCCAACCTCGACAATGGCGGCTGGCTGACCAAGCCCCGGGCCTTGCGCGTCCTGTTCACCGAATACAACAAATATCTGCTGGCGTTGGCGCGTGGCATCCTGCCGGTGAAGCCGACTCCCGACGGCTTTGCTGTCGCCGAGACAGCTGTCGGCGGTTGAATTCTAACCGGCTGCTCGTCATTCCCCGGCGGTGGCTCTCGATGCTTCCTTCAGCCGCGTGATTTCCTGTTCGAGACGTTCGATCCGTCTGTCCCGTTCGGCAAGTGCAGCCGCCACGTCGGCGGCTTCGAAGCGCTGCGGAATATGCTGCGGGCAATTGGCATCCCAGGCCGACACGGTGAACAGAATGACTTGCTCAGGCCGCGCCTTGTAGTCCTGCGGCATCAGCTTGGCGATCAGTTCGGCATCGTCTTCCACAATCCGTGCCGTGCCCCAGATCTTGATGCGCTGGCGGTGCATGTAGTCGATCAGGAACAGGAAGGCTTGCGCATTGTCGGCCAGATTGCCCTGCGTGATGAACTGCCTGTTGCCGGCAAAGTCCGCTAACCCGATCGTCTTTTCATCGAGCACCTTGAGGAAGCCGGCGGGCCCGCCGCGATGCTGGATATAGGGCTGGCCATCGCCATTGGCCGTTGACAGAAAGACGCTGGTCTGCATCTCGATGAAGGCGGTCAGATCTGGTGTGATCACGGATTGCCAGCCACCGCGCTCCTCGACGCGGGCGTAGGACTGGCGCGAACCCTTGCGGGCCTGGATGGCCTTGACTGTCGGCGTGAAGGCGACATCGCTGGTGACAGCGCGCGTGTTCATGAAAATCTCCTTGCCCGGAATGGATCTTAAAGCCCGAGCTCCGATAGCGACGGATGCTCGTCGGGACGGCGGCCGAGCGGCCAGTGGTATTTGCGGTCGGCCGCGCCGATCGGCAGGTCGTTGATGCTGGCGATGCGCAGGCGCATCAGCCCGTGTTCGTCGAATTCCCAGTTCTCGTTGCCATAGCTGCGGAACCACGAGCCGCTATCATCGTGCCATTCATACGCGAAGCGCACGGCAATGCGATTGTCGCGAAAGGCCCAGACCTCCTTGATCAGCCGATAATCGAACTCGCGGCTCCATTTGCGCGTCAGGAAATCCTGGATGGCATCACGCCCCTGCAGGAACTCGGCGCGGTTACGCCAACGGCTGTCCGCCGTGTAGGCGAGCGCGACGCGGGCCGGATCGCGGGAGTTCCAGGCATCCTCCGCCATGCGAGCTTTTTGCGCTGCGGTCTGCGCGGTGAACGGCGGCAATGGTGGACGGGGGTCGGACATGGAAACTCCTTCTCGGATCGGAGCCAGGCTGGCTGGCAAAACCAATATAGGACCTTCCATTCCTCAAAAGCAGATGGCAGATTTGCAAGCTATTCTTCCACTTTATGGGAAAAGCTATGGATCGTCTCGACGCCATGTCGCTCTTCGTCGCCGCAGTGGAGGCCGGCAGCCTTTCCGCCGCGGCCCGCAATGTTGGCATTCCGCTGGCGACGGTCAGCCGCAAAGTGTCCGATCTGGAACGCCATCTGAACACGCGGCTGTTGAACCGTTCGACTCGCCGGCTGACGACGACCAATGCAGGCCAGGCCTATCTTGCCGCCTGCCGTCGCATTCTGGACGACGTCGGCGAGGCGGAACGCGCGGCGGCCGGCGAGTACAGCGCCCCGACCGGTGAACTGGCCATCACCGCGCCGATCGTCTTCGGCCGCCTGCACGTGCTGCCGGTCGTCACCGGCTTTCTCGCCGCCTATCCCGACGTGGACATCCGCCTGACGCTGGCGGATCGTATAATTCAGCTCGCGGAGGATCATATCGACGTCGCCATCCGGATCGGCCAATTGCCTGATTCTAGCCTGGTCGCCCTTGGTGTCGGCTCGATCCGGCGCGTTGTCTGCGCCAGTCCGGCCTATCTGGCCGAACATGGCATGCCGACCACACCGGCGGATCTGGAAACGCACAGTTGCATCACCTTCGAGGGGCTTGCCTCATCCGCTAGCTGGAGCTTCGCCCAGGGCAAGACGGAAGTTCCGATCCAGGTCCGCTCCCGACTCCAGGTCAACACCGCCGAGGCGGCGATCGACGCCGCGATCGCCGGCGTCGGATTGACCAAAGTGCTCTCCTACCAAGTCGATGCCGCGCTGCGATCGGGCACATTGCGCATCCTGCTGCGGGAGTACGAGCCGGAGCCATGGCCGGTAAGCCTGGTGCATGTGGGCCACGGACTGCTGCCGCTCAAGCTGCGTGCGTTCCTCGATTTCGCCGCCCCGCGTCTCAAGGAGCGGCTGGCGCAATTGAGTTAGCACCCGAGGCCGTCCACCGAGGCGAACCTTGCTTCAGCGCGCCTGGACGCTCTTCGGCCATTTCCTTTTTCACCGCGCTTGGTGTAACCAACGCACACCTCCTCATCGGACCTGCCCCATGCTCTATGTCAGATCGCTGACGTTCAATTTCGTTTTCTACGTCAATCTGATCGTCCAGATGATCCTCTGGACCCCCTACTATTTCCTGTCGCCGCGTCATCGCGCCTGGTTCGTGCCGAAATTCTGGTCGCGCACGTCGATGTGGCTCTATGACAGGATCGCCGGCACCAGTAACGACATCACCGGCCAGGAAAACCTGCCCGAGGGTTCCTTCATTCTGGCGCCCAAGCACCAGTCGTTCTGGGATGCTATCGCCTTTTTTCCTTACCTCCAGGACCCGCTCTATATCCTCAAGCGCGAGCTGACCTGGATTCCGTTCTTCGGCTGGTACATCCTGAAGATGCGCATGATCCCGGTCGATCGCGGCAGCCGCTCCAAGGCCTTGAAGGCCGTGGTCGCCGCGACCAGGGAGGAAATGGCGCGCAATCCGCGCCAGCTGATCATCTATCCCGAAGGTACGCGCCGGGCCCCGGGCGACGAGCCGGCCTACAAATACGGCATTGTCGAAATCTATTCGCAGCTTGGGGTTCCGGTGGTGCCGGTCGCCCATGTCGCCGGCCTCTATTGGCCGCGTCGGAAATTTCTGCGTTACCCCGGCATTATCAAGGCGCGCTTCCTGCCGCCGATACCACCGGGATTGGGCAAGGACGAATTCATGGCACGGCTGATCGGTGAAACGGAGGCTGCCTGCGACCAACTCCTTATCGAAGCATCCCGCGCGCCCAGCCCGCCGCCTCTTCCGGCCACGGCGGTGAAGCGGTTGCGGGAGCTCGGCGCGAAAGCCTGAAGCGAAGGTTCGCCTGCAAGAGCGATCAGCCAAACACCGCCAGCGCTTCAGCTGCTGGCCTTGTCGAGCTCGGCCATGTCGTCGGCGCTCAGCTTCAGCGACGCAGCCTTGATCAGGCTGTCCATCTGGCTCGCCTTTGTGGCACTGGCGATCGGGGCGGTGACGCCTGGCCGCGCCATTACCCAGGCAAGCGCCACTTCCGCTTGCCTGGCCGCATGCCTGGCCGACACTGCGTCGAGTGCTGCCAATATCCGCATGCCGCGCGCATTGAGGTAGTCCTTCACCCCGCCACCACGCGGACTTTGTCCGAGATCGGCCTCGCTGCGGTATTTGCCGCTGAGAAAGCCCTTGGCCAGGCTGAAATAGGTGATGACGCCGATATCCTCGGCCACGCACAGATCGCGCAATGGCCCGTCAAAGGACGAGCGATCGTAGAGATTATATTCCGGCTGCAACACCTCGTAGCGCGGCAGGCTGCGCAGGCTCGCCACATCAAGCGCGGCGCGCAACTGGCTGGCGTCGAGATTGGAGCAGCCGGCGTAACGGATCTTGCCCTTGGCGAGCAGCTTCTCGTAAGCTCCAAGCGTTTCCTCATAAGGCGTCGTCGGATCCGGCCAGTGCGACAGATAGAGGTCGATAAAGTCGGTCTGCAGCCGCTTCAGCGACGCATCGACGGCCTTTTCGATATAGGCGGCGGACAGGTCCTTGTGGCCCTGGCCCATATCCGAACCGACCTTGGTGACCACCACGACATGATCGCGGTTGCCGCGATCCTTCATCCACTTGCCGATGATGGTTTCCGATTCGCCGCCCTTGTGGCCGGGCACCCAGCGCGAATAGGCATCCGCCGTGTCGACGGCGTTCAGACCGGCGCCAACGAAGCGGTCGAGCAGGTCGAACGAGGTTTTCTCGTCGGCGGTCCAGCCGAAGACGTTGCCGCCCAGAACCAGCGGCGCGATGGAAAGGTCGGTACGACCGAGGCGGCGTTTCTGCAAGACGTATCTCCGTGATTGCTGGGATGGGCGGGGCGGCCCCGCGGCTGAGGTTCGGAGCCTAACCTAGGTCTTGCCTGGCCGACATCAAAGGGCTGGCAGTCTTTTCGATCTGGCGGCGGGTTCAAATCGGCGTCATTCGCCGCGCCGACAATTTTTCGGGTTACTGATTCTGACGCCGGTATTCGCCGGGTGACAGCCCGACCGCACGCATGAACAGCCGGCTGAAAGACGCCGCATCCTGATAGCCGACCTGATAGCAGACTTCGACAATTCCGAGCCTGGTGCTTTCCAGCAGCGATTTCGCCGCGTCGATGCGCTGGTCCTGAATCCAGCGTCCGGGTGTCGTGTGCAGTTCGTCGGAGAACCGACGGGCAAGCGTCCTCGGAGCGAGGCCGAGCTCCCTGCCGAGAAGAGCGAGATCCAGCCTGCGCAGTTGTTTTTTCGCCAACGCTTCGACCCGGTCGCGAAAAGGTTCCCGCGACGGCAGGTCCGGCAGGGAAACTCGTAGGGTGTTTGCACCTGCCGCGACGGCGGCAGCACCAGCAGCTTGCGCACGAGGCGTTCTTCCTCGGCAAAGCCAAGATCCCTGAGCAGGGCCCGGCCAAGTTCGAGGCCGGAAAAGCCCCCGCCGCACGTGTAGATGCGCCCCTCCTGGACGAGGACGCGGGAGGCGTCCCAGCGCACCTTCGGAAAGCGGCGACGTGCGTCGGTCTTCAGCCACCACGAGATCGTCGCCCGCTTGCCGTCGAGAAGACCGGCACCGGCGAGGAAGTAGCCGGCACCGCAGTGTCCGGCGATGATGGCGTCCTCGCGTTGCGCCCTGGCGATGATGGACGCGGCATGGCGCGCCTCTTTCTCCAGCGACGCCACCAGTTCGGGTATCTGCATGCCGGGCATGGCGAGCAGGATCAGCACGTCCATCCGCCTGGACGGCTCGCGCCTGGTTTGAAAGGAAATCCCGGGCGTGGTGGTGGCGTCCGGCTGCCGCGCCACGAATTCGAAGGAGATCGCCGGCTCGCCCCGGATGGTGTTCACCAGATCGAACATCTCGACAAGAGTGGCGGCGACCGCCGAATAGAAGGTCGACGGTAGCCAGATCGCGGCGTGAACAGTGGCCACCAGGTTCCTCTCCGCAGACCATACGAATTTGACAGTTTTAGCACATAGATTGTCAAATCTGCCAATTCGAATTCCTTCGAGACGATCCTAGCTTTCCGGCATCGCCGATGCGGGTGTGGCGCCGGGCTTGCCGTTGGAGACTGAAAATGAAGGCAATCGTGTTCGACGGGATCGGTTCCCCGCGCGACGTTCTCTATCTCGACGACATTCCCGTCCCGCAGATCGGCGACAATGAGGTGCTGGTCAGGATGGTCTCGGCGTCGGTCAACCCGGGCGATTTCCTGTTCATTCAAAACCTCTACCCCGAACCGAAGAAACCGCTCTTTCCGCGCCAGGTCGCCGGAAACCACGGTGCCGGCATTGTCGAGCGGGTGGGCGCCAATGTCGCCCTGCGGCCCGGCACGCTGGTCGCGTTCAGCTACTACAACAGTTGGGCCGAGTATGCCGCCGTGCCGACTGAATGGCTGATCCCATTGCCGGCCGACTATCCGCTCGAACGCGCCGGGCAGATGGTCAACCCGATTACGGCTTGGGATCTGCTGGCCGATTCCCGCGTCCAGCCGGGCCAGTGGCTGGCCGTCACGGCCGGCTATTCGTCGATATCGACAATGGTCATGCAATTCGCCCAGCGGCGCGGCATCAACGTGCTGTCGGTGGTGCGCCGCTTCCATGAAGGCCTGGATCTGAAGACGCTTGGAGCAACCGCCGTCCTCGACCTCTCGGACCTCAAGGCCGGTGTCCGCGAGACGGTTCTGGACATCACCGGCGGTACCGGATTGAACGGCATCGTCGACAATGTCGGCGGGCCTGTCAGCGGCGAACTGATCCGCAGCCTCGCGCTTGGCGGTCAGATGGTCATCAATGGCGGCATGAGCACGGAACGCTACGAACTGCACAATTTCGACGTGCTGCTGAGCGGCGTCGAAATCAGGGCCAATATCTACCGCTACTTCTTCTCGCCACCGGTGAAAGCCGACAGTCCGACCCTGCGCGAGATTGTCGACGTCTTCGGCCAACCGGATTTTCATGTTCCAGTTGGCGGGCTTCATCCGCTGGCATCGTTCAAGCTTGCCATCGCCAACAGCCTGGACCACGCCGACCTCGGAAAGCAGATCTTCACCATGTAGCGTCGGGCGCGACCAGCCTGGCCACCTCTTCCAGCCAGTGGTCCCGGATGCCCAGCGCCTCTAGGTGCTTCAGCGTGCTGAGCACGTATTCCTCGTTGTTGCCGGACTGGCCGACAGCGCCGCGCACCACGGTCGCCGCATCCGCGACGTCCAGCGCGCCCGCATATTGCTGGTGCTTGCGGTCGACGATGTAAGCCACCGCCTCGACCATGCGCGCATCGTCGAGGCGGATCTTGAGCATGCGTTCGAGATAGACGCTGGTGACCAGTTCGCGCTCGCGCAGGTAGGCCATGACCTCGTCACGCAGTTCGCCGGGAACGCGGAACGCCAGGCCCACGCAGGAGCCGCCACAGTCGAGGCCGAGCACCAGGCCCGGGCGGCGGCGCGTGCCGCGGTGCACGAAGGAATAAACGCAAAGCGAGCGTCGATGGCCGTAAAGGCGCGCGCGCTGCGTCTCCACATGCGCGAAACCCGGCCGCCATATCAGCGAACCATAGCCAAACACCCAAAAACGCCCATATCGCCGCGCCTGATTGCAAAGAATGGCAACACCGCAAGGGAATCGGTGTTTTTTCCGTCCGTCTCTGTCTACCTATTGTCGTCGGAATCGAAAATCCGTCCGCAACACCCCCATGCGTTTTCACGACACCCCATACGTTTCACAACACCTGCGTTAATGAGAGCCAAAGCATGACGTCAAGCGACGAGCGCCAACCGAGTAACCGTCGCCGTCTGTGGTGGCTTGCGGCGTTCATCGTCGTGCTGTTCGCCGTCTATAGCGGCGGCTGGTTCTATCTGGCCGACAGGGTCAGGAGCGAAGCAGACAAGGCAGTTGCCGCGCTCAACAAGAATGGCGTCGAGGCCGGCTGCGCCAATCTCCAGGTCAGCGGCTATCCCCTGAGCTTTGTCGTCTCCTGCGATAGCCTTGCCTATCAGGACGACACCAGGAACATCGCGGCATCCGCCGGCTCCATCCATGCCGTCGCCCAAATCATCCAGCCTCTGTCGCCGGTGGCCGACATGCGCGGTCCGCTCAGAACCTCGGTTCCGGGCATGGTGCCGCTGTGGATCGACTGGGACAGTCTGCAGGCCAATATCAACCTGTCATGGCCGCTGCCACGGCGGATTTCGCTGCGGGCGGAGGGCCTGTCCGGTCAGACCGATCCGGCTGACGACGCCGATCCGGTGGAACTGTTCAGCGCCGGCAAGGCGGCCGGCCAATTGCAGCCGAACGGAGGCGATCTCGATTATCTCGGCAGCTTCATCGATCTTGAGATCGATCCCGATGCCGTCGGCGGACGCGTGCTGCCGCCGTTCGATGCCAGCGGCGACGTCACGCTGAAAAACGGCGTTGCTCTGATCGGCACGCATGTGCAAAGCCTGCGCGGCCAGATGATCGAGATCCGCAACCTCGACCTGTCGTCGGGCACGGCGCGCGTCACCGTTTCGGGACCGCTGTCGGTCGATGCCGGGGGCCTCGTCGATGCCGATCTGATGATCAGAATCAAGGATCCGAAGGCGGTGGCATCGATCCTTGCTGGCGCCATACCCGAGCAGAAGAATGCGATCGAACAGGGTTTTTCCGCATTGGCCATGCTCGGCAACGCACCGTCGTTGCCGCTGAAGGTGGTCAAGGGCAAGGCGTCGCTCGGCTTCATCCCGCTGGGCAAGATCAAGCCGGTGGAATAGCGCTGCCATGGCCAGACCCGTGAAGCTGCTGAGTGTTGGCGCGCTGACGCTGGACACCATCTTGCGCGTCGAGACCCTGCCCGCCAATCAGGGGAAGTTCATCGCCTCCGACGGCATCCAGATCGCCTCGGGCATGGCGACCAGTGCTGCCTGCGCCGCGCATCGGCTGGGAGCCGAAGTGTCGTTGTGGGCAAGCGCCGGCGATGATCTGGTCGGCGACCATCTGGTTGCCGCGATCGAGGCCGAGGGCGTCGATTGCACTCATGTCCGCCGCGTTCCTGGCGCCCGCTCGGCACTGGCCTCGATCCTGGTAGATGCGCAAGGCGAACGCATCATCGTGCCTTTCTACGACAGGCTCGCGCAGGCCGATCCCGAGGCTCTACCGGTCGCCGATCTCTCCGCATTCGATGCCGTGCTGGTCGACGTGCGCTGGCCGGGTGCGGCTGCTCTTGCCCTGGAGGCGGCACGCGCCATCGGCCGGCCGGCGATCCTCGATGCCGACACCGCGCCGCGAGATGTGCTGGAGCAGTTGTTGCCGCTGGCATCGCACATCGTGGCCTCCGAGCCGGCGGCGCGCATTCTGTGCGGTCAGCACCTCGATCCACGCCTGACCTGCGAGGTGCTGGCCGGGCGCACCGATGCATTTGTCGCGGTGACCGGCGGCGCGGCGGGAAGCTGGTGGTTCGATCGAACGGCGGGAGCGTCCCGTCATGTCGCGGCGCCAAGGATCGAGGCAGTCGACACGCTGGCCGCCGGGGACGTCTTTCACGGCGCCTTTGCCGTCGGGCTGGCGGAAGGCCTGCCGGTGGAGCAGGCCTTGCGTTTTGCCAGTGCCGCCGCCGCGCTCAAATGCCTGCGCTTCGGCGGCAGGCTGGGCGCGCCAGACCGGACTGAGACGCTGGCGATGATGGAAAGCCACTGGCCAGCGAGCTAACGCCTGTCGCGCAAAAATGCGCAGCGGTTTTGCGATAACGACATGCATTAGAACAAGAACCCAAGCGCGTCGCATGAATCCGTTCAAACGCGACGCGCTTTAGGCGGGGAACACCTAGTTCTTTGCCGGATGCTCGACCGCCTGACGGCCGAAATCAGGCACGTCGATGTCCTGGCCGGCCTCGATGATCGAACGGCGTACGGCACGGGTGCGGGTGAACAGATCGAAGAGTTTTTCGCCGTCGCCCCAGCGGATTGCTCTTTGCAGGAACGCCAGGTCTTCCGAGAACCGCGCGAGCATTTCGAGGATGGCGTCCTTGTTGTGCAGGCATACATCCCGCCACATGGTCGGGTCGGATGCGGCGAGACGGGTGAAATCGCGAAAGCCGGAGGCGGAATACTTGATCACTTCAGTCTTGGTCACCGATTCCAGATCGTCGGCGGTGCCAACGATATTGTAGGCGATGATATGCGGCAGATGCGAGACGATGGCCAGCGTCATGTCATGGTGCTGCGGGTCCATCGTGTCGATATTGGCGCCACAGCGGCGCCAGAATTCCGACAGCTTCTCCAGCGCATCCGGGTCGGTCTCGGGCAACGGCGTGAAGATGCACCAGCGATTGTCGAACAAATCGGCGAATCCGGCATCCGGACCGGATTTCTCCGTACCCGCCAGCGGATGGCCGGGAATGAAATGGACGCCTGCCGGCACGTAGGGCTGCATCTGCGCGATGACCGATGCCTTGGTCGAGCCGACATCGGTGAGGATCGCGCCTTGCTTCAGCTCCGGCGCGATTTCCGCCGCCACAGCGCCGGACGAGCCGACTGGCACAGACACGATGATCAGATCCGCGTCGCGGGCCGCCTCTTTCGCATCGGTGGTGTAGGAGGAGCCAAGCTCGAGCTCCTTCGCCCGCATCAGCGTCGCGGCGCTGCGGGTCGAGATGGCGACGTGGCGGGCTAGGCCCTCGCGATGGATGACGCGGGCCAACGACGAGCCGATCAGGCCGATGCCTACCAGCGCGATCTTTTCGAACATCGGTGATGTCATGGCGTTCTAGCTTTTCAGGAATGTCGTGAGTGCGGCGACAACGCCGCGATTGGCCTCTTCGGTACCGACGGTCATGCGCAGCGCGTTGGGAAAGCCATAGCCGGAAACGCGCCGCAATATATAGCCGCGCGCCGTCAGATAATCGTCCGCCGCGGCTGCCGAATGCCTCTGGTCGTCGGGAAAATGGATGAGGATGAAATTGCCGACGCTGGGCGTCACCCGCAATCCGAGCTTGGTCAATTCCTCGCTCAGCCATGCCAGCCAGGTCTCGTTGTGCGCGACGCTGCGCTCGACATGGTCGCGATCGCGGATCGCCGCGATACCGGCTTCGATCGCCGTCGCGTTGACGTTGAACGGGCCGCGCACCCGGTTGATCGCGTCGACGATGCGCATCGGCGCATACATCCAGCCGATCCGCGCGCCGCCAAGCCCGATCTTGGAGAAGGTGCGGGTCATCACCACGTTTTCGGCGCTGCCGACCAGTTCGATGCCGGCCTCGTAATCGTTGCGGCGGACATATTCGGCGTAGGCGGCATCGAGCACCAGAAGCACGTTGCGCGGCAGGCCCGCATGCAGGCGACGCACTTCCTGGAACGGCACATAGGTGCCGGTCGGATTGTTGGGATTGGCGAGAAAGACGATCTTGGTGCGCGGCGTGACGGCGGCAAGCATCGCGTCGATGTCGGCTCGCTCGTCGGTCTCCTTGACCGCGACCGGCGTGGCGCCTGCCGACTGGATGTAGATCTTGTAGACCATGAAAGCATGTTCGGTGAAGATCGCCTCGTCGCCGGGCGAGAGATAGGTCTGCGCCAGCAGGCCGAGGATCTCGTCGGAACCGTTGGAACAGATGATGTTCTGCGCGTTGAGGCCATGCACCTCGGCGATCGCCTCGCGTAGCCGCCGGGCGGTGCCATCGGGATAGACGTCGAGCTTTCCGGCGACCTCGCGCGCGGCTTCGATCGCCTTGGGCGAGGGCCCGAGCGGATTCTCGTTCGACGACAGCTTGTACACCTTGGCGACGCCGGCGGGCGCGGCACTTTTGCCCGGCACATAGGCATCGATATCCATGATGCCCGCGCGCGGGGTTGGACGTGCCTTGTCCGGTATCTGGCTCATGTCGCAAAATCCGTCGAGAACGCTTCCGCAGGGAAGCCGCAGCGGAAATACAAGCCGTGACCGGCAATGTCGAGAGCTGGCGGTGAGGCCAGCCTCGGCATTGACGGCAAGGCGGGCGAGTTCTAGAAGGGCAGCATCAGTTCCGTGGTGATTTGGCCGGTCGGCTTGCAGCCACGTTAAACAATTCGCTAAAGGGCCGTTTGCGTGGACGTAACCGGCTTTGTGAAGGCAAATGCCGGTTTTTTGTTGTCCGCTGCCGGCCGGACGAACGCATCGGCGGCGATTTTCGCAGGGCAAGGTGCAGCAAGAGAGATGCGAATGGCCGCTCTGCGCGCTGGGAAGACCAACGAGGCCGACCAACCGTCGAGCCCGGTATTGCGCTTTGGGGCGGACAAGCCGCTGAAGCTGGACGCCGGCACGCTGCTGTCGCCATTCCAGATCGCCTACCAGACCTACGGTACGCTGAACGGCGCCCGCTCCAATGCCATCCTCGTCTGCCATGCGCTGACCGGCGACCAGCACGTCGCCAGCACCAATCCGGTGACCGGCAAACCCGGCTGGTGGGAAGTGCTGATCGGCCCCGGCAAGATCATCGACACCAATCGCTTCTTCGTCATCTGCTCCAACGTCATCGGCGGCTGTCTTGGCTCCACCGGTCCGGCCTCGACCAACCCCGTCACCGGCAAACCCTACGGGCTCGACCTGCCGGTCATCACCATCCGCGACATGGTGCGCGCGCAGCAGATGCTGATCGACCATTTCGGCATCGAAAAGCTGTTTTGCGTGCTCGGCGGCTCGATGGGCGGCATGCAGGTGCTGCAATGGGCGTCGAGCTATCCGGAGCGCGTCTTCTCGGCGCTGCCGATAGCCACTGGCGCCCGCCATTCCTCGCAGAACATCGCTTTCCACGAGGTCGGCCGGCAAGCCGTGATGGCCGACCCGGACTGGCATGCCGGCAAATATTTCGAACACGGCAAGCGCCCGGAAAAAGGGCTGGCGGTGGCGCGCATGGCCGCCCACATCACCTATCTTTCGGAAGCTGCCCTGCACCGCAAATTCGGCCGCAATTTGCAGGATCGCGAGGCGCTCACCTTCGGCTTCGACGCCGACTTCCAGATCGAAAGCTATCTGCGCCACCAAGGCATGACCTTCGTCGATCGTTTCGACGCCAACTCCTACCTCTATATGACGCGGTCGATGGACTATTTCGACCTCGCCGCCGACCATGGCGGCCTGTTGGCCGACGCCTTCGCCGGCACGAAAACCCGCTTCTGCCTGGTGTCCTTTACCTCGGATTGGCTGTTTCCGACCGAGGAGAGCCGCTCGATCGTGCATGCGCTCAACGCCGCCGGCGCATCGGTGTCCTTCGTCGAGATCGAGACCGATCGCGGCCATGACGCCTTCCTGCTCGACGAACCGGAACTGTTTGCCGCCATCAACGGCTTCATCGGCTCGGCCGCGAGGGCGAGAGGGCTAAGTCTATGATCCGGCAAAATCGGGCATCGTCCGAATTGGGAAAATGTGCCTGGCCAAGGAAAGAACCATGAGCGTCAACCGCGACCAGCGCGTCGACCTCGAAGTCGTCGCCAACCTCATCCCGCCGCGATCCCGCGTGCTCGATGTCGGCTCGGGCGATGGTTTGCTGCTCGAATTGCTGCAGGACACCAAGCAGGTCGACGGCCGCGGTCTTGAACTGTCGCAGCGCGGCGTCAACGAATGCGTGGCGCGCGGCCTCTCGGTCATTCAGGGAGATGCCGACAAGGACCTCCAATTCTATCCCGACAAGGGTTTTGATTTCGTCGTGCTGTCGCAGACCTTGCAGGCGACCCGCAATCCGAAACTGGTGCTCGACGAATTGCTCAGGATCGGCAACCGCGCCATCGTTTCCTTCCCCAATTTCGGGCATTGGCGGGTGCGCCTGTCGCTGTTCGTCAAGGGCCGCATGCCGGTGACCAAGGACCTGCCCTATTCCTGGTACGACACGCCCAACATCCATTTCTGCACCATCCGCGACTTCGTCAATCTGTGCGACGAGCTTGGCGCGACGGTGGAGAGGGCAACCGCGCTCGACGCCAACGGCCAGAAGATCGGCCTGTCGATGCCGTGGTGGTTCTGGAATTTCTTCGGCCAGCAGGCAGTGTTTTTGCTGAAGCGATAAAGCCTAGTCCTACTCCAGGATATCCGTGGCCTTGTGTGGATGTTCGACACCGTCGGCGAATACCACGTCAGCCTCGGAATTATCGGTCCGCAGCGATAATATCGCCTGGTAGGCTGGTGAATGGTACCAGCGGCGCGCATGCTGCCGAAGCCTCTTCAGCCGGCCTCGCAAGCGCAATCTGCCCCGGCGCCGGCCGCAAGGCGATTGCCCCAGACGTAGTAGGATTCCATGCGATCGCAGGCAGGGCCGGGCCGGCTTCGCGATGGCGTTCAGACGTCATCTATTGGCGAGGGTGTTGCAATTGAGGCGCTAGGCCCCGGAATCGTCATTTGGCGGCGGTTGGACGGCAGTGCGGCGGATGACATGAGCGGCGATTTTTTAGCGTCGAGGCGGATATGGCGAGGGGCCGAGAAAAGGGGAAGTCCAGGAAAAGGTGTGAAACGGTTTTTCCGGGAAAAGCGCGTAGCGCTTTCCCTAGGGAATTGCGTTGAAACAAAGAGTTAGAGCGGTTCACCGTTTCCGTGAAACAATGAACCTCCCATCTAGGCTGGTCGGGCCAAGAGGCTCAGCGGTCGAGTTCTGGGAAATACGGATCGGACAAGAACCGCCTGTCCCGCTCGCCCCGCAGGCAGTCGACGGGCGCGTCGGTGTCCACGGGGATGAACCCGGCCCTGTCCTGGATGCCGCTCACTTCGAGGATCAGCTTGCGCCGGATCGCCGTCGAGAATTCGGCGGCCGCGTAGATCGGCAGCACGAAGGAACCGGGCCCGCCGGTGACGCACTGCGCATAATACTGATCGAGATGGCTGAACGTGGGCGACGGATTGACCAGGATCGGCAGGCCGTTGATGACGATGCCCTTGGCGATTGCCGCGTCACGCGTCGTGGTGACCGGCGGCCCGATATTGTTCGGACCGTCGCCGGAAATATCGATAACGCTGCGATCGCCCTCGAAAGCCGTGCGATCGAAAAGCTTAGCGCCGAAGGCAAGCGCACCGGAGATCGAAGTGCCTCGGAAGCTCCTGAACGGCCGCGCCGCCACCTTGTCGGCGAAGGCGCCGGCGCTGTCGGCGCTGTCGACAATCTGCCAGCCGATGACGGCGTCGTCGCGCACCGTGCCGGCCCATTCGAAATAGGCGAGCGCGATGCGGCCAGTTTTGCCGGCGCGGACCGCCTGGATGAAATCGGGATGCCGCAGCGCCTCGACATAGCCGGCGCGCTGCAGGGCGAACTCCTTCTCGTCCATCGACAGGGAGATGTCGACCGCCAGCACCAGTTCGACATCGACGGCCAGCGCATCCGGCGGCGAGGCAACGGGGACTGCCTGGGCGCAGGCAAGACAGGCAAGCAGGCGCAGAGCATCAAGCATGGCCGACGCCGGGGTTGTTTCTCCTGCGGATATTCCCTCGCGATCACGGCAAAATAAAGCTTCGCGCCAGGGACCGGAACAATGGCTACGCCTTGCGGCGGGCAGCGGCGGGGGGCGGCTCGATGGCGCCGGCCCTGACGCGGACCGGTTTCAGCGCCGGCACGCCGGCATCCTTCACGATTGTAAAAGCGCGTGGAAAGAAATGATTGTTGTGCTGGCCGCGTCCGATGTTGAGCACCGCGGCTCCGGGCAGACGCTTCTCCAGCATCGACAACACCCGTCGCAGCGACGGCCCGTCGAACGCATCCAGGGCTTCGTCGATGATTATCCATTTTGGTTGCCGCAAGGCGAGCCTGGCGAAGGCGAGCGAGCGTTGTTCGTCATCGCCCAGCTCACGCTCCCAGCGCGCGGAGCGGTCGAGCGAGGACGACAGCCGTTGCAGGCCGACCTCGGCAAGAACCGCCGAAATCTCGGCATCGCTCGCCGGGTCGGGTCCATTCGGGTGATCGAGAACCTCGCGCAACGTACCGGTCGGGAAATACGGGACGCGAGGCACGAAGATGGGCGTTTCTCCCGCGGGCAGGCCGATTCGCCCGCTGCCCCATGGCCATAGGCCGGCAATGGCGCGGAAGAACAATGTCTTGCCGGCGCCGGGATCGCCGGTGATCATGACGCGCTCGCCGGGACGTATCTCGACATGCTGGTCGGCGAGCTTGGTGCATCCGTCCGGCGAGGCCACTTCGAGCTTCTCGAAAGTCAGGCTGCCATTGGCGTTGTCGCCGAACTCGATGCGCTTTTCCTTGTCGTGCAGCACATCGGTTTCAGCGAGCGCGATGCGGAAGTCCGCAACGCGCATCAGCGTTGCGCGCCAGTCGGCGATGCTGCCGATGTTGTTGATGAACCAGCGCAATGAGGAATGCACCTGATTGAAGGCGCCGACCGCCATCATCAGCCCGCCAAAACTGATGTCGCCCGAAAAATAGACCGGCGAGGCAACGAGGATGGGGGCCACGACGGTGATCCAGCCATAGGTGTCCGTCACCCAGGACAGATTGATCTGGGCGGTGTAGATGCGCCGCATGGCGCCCAGCACAGTGCCGAGGTCGAGTCCGAGCCGTCGCCTGGCATCCGCCTCGCCATGGTACAGCGCGATGGCATCGACATTCTCGTTGACGCGCACCATCGAGGAGCGCAACTCGGCTTCGCGCGTATAACGGTCGCTGTTGAGGCGGATCAGCGGCCGTCCGACCAGCCAGCTCAGCCATGACGCGGTGCCTGCGTAAAGGATGGCGGCCCAGACCATGTAGCCCGGTATCGCAAGCGAGGTCCCGCCGATATGGAAGACGAAGCCCGAAGACAGCTCCCACAGCACGCCGACGAAGGACACCAGCAGGATCAACGACTGCAGCAGGCCGACGCCGAGATCCGTGGACAGATCGGTGAGGTGCGCGGCGTCCTGCTGCATGCGCTGGTCGGGGTTGACGCCGATGGCGCCGGCATTGGCCAGGCGGAAAGCGCGCGCCGGCCGCATCCACTGGTCGATCAGATCGAGCGTCAGCGCCTCGCGAAGTTTCAGCCTAATCATCTGGTTGAGCCAGGTCTGCCCTATGTTGAGCACCAGCAACCCGCCGGCAATGACTGCAAAGACGAGAAGCTGGTGCAGGAAGGCAGCCATGTCGCGGCGCGCGAGCGCATCGTAGAAAGGCTGGTTCCAGCGGTTGAGCAGAACTTGGCCGATCGAGGTCGCGACGATGACGGCCATCATGCCGACCGACGTCCAGAACAGCCACTTGCGAACCGGCGATTCCGCCAGCGCCTGCCTGATCGTCGCCACCTGATCGCGCAGACTGCTGGCTTCGACCGCAACCGGCAGGGCGGAGGCATCGTTGTCCGGATGGTAAGCCATACCCAAGGTCCTTGCGTTCAGTTTGAGTGCTGAAACCGCTGATGGTCGGCCGCATTGGTCTCAATGAGCCGCAAGCGACAGATAGGTCGGGAAACGCCGGGCGGCGCAAGTTCCTGTCATGATCACGAAGGTGTCATCTGCGGAGCCGGCGGCGTGGTCTCCACGGCCCGGCGGCCGAGCCGTGTCGCGCCATGCGGCGACAGCACCGGCACGAAAACGCGGCGAGACGCGCGCTGGACGACCGGCACGCCTTGATAAAGCCGTTTCTGCGCCTCGACGACGATAACGCCGGAAAAGATCGGCCACAACCGCCGGCCGGCCCGCTCCAGCACGTTGTGGAACCGCATCATGAAGCGCCGCCGCGATGGCGGGAAGAACAGCGCATCGGACCATGCCGCGGGCGTAAAATTCGCCTCGCGCAGCAATTCGGTGAGCTGTCCGCGTGAGAAAGGCCGCCCATTGCCGAACGGCGTGTGCTCGAAGCGCGCCCAGACACCGCGCCGGTTTGGCACGACGATGACGACGCGCCCGGCGGGCGACAACACCCGCCAGATCTCGTTCAGCGTCTCGCGCGGATTCTCGACATGTTCGAGCGAATGGACGAGCAGCATGCGGTCGATGCAGGAATCGACCAGCGGCAATTCCTCGTCGAAGACCAGTGCCGTCGCCGTCGGGCCGACCGCCGGCCAGACCACGGCGCCCTGGGTCGCCGGCATAAAGGCAAAGACTCGCTCGGCATCGGTGCCGAAACGCTCCAGCCAGGGCAAGGTGTAGCCGAGGCCAACCAGCCGTTCATTGGGCACGGCGGCCCATATCGACGATAGCGCCATGGTGATCGAGCGTTCGGCGAACCTGCCGAGCGTTGTCGAGTAGAAGGAACGGAGATCGACGATGTCGGAATGCATGTGAGGGATGTAGCCGTGAAGCGCGCGGGTTTCAACAAAGGCCGGTGCCGCCGACATTGCAGGATGACTTGGGAGCCCCTGGGGCGGCGTTCGACATCCCGGGATGACATTTGACTTCTCGTGATGACATCGGCGCGTTGGGACCCTATGTCTGCGGCGACAATGGAGAGATGCGATGCCCGTTGAAATCGAACAATTCACCTGCCGCACCGACAATTTCGGCGTGCTGGTGCATGACCCGGAAAGCGGGCAGACCGCTATCATCGATGCCCCTGAAGAGGCGCCGATCCTGGCCGCGATCAAGCGCACCGGCTGGACGCCGACGATGATCCTGACCACGCATCACCATATCGACCATGTCGAGGCCAATCTGGCGCTGAAGGAGCGTTTCAAGCTGCGCATCGTTGGCCCGGAAGCGGAAAAGACCAAGATCCCCGGCATTGATGAGACAGTTGAAGAGGGTTCGGTCCTTCATCTCGGCGGCGAGCGGATAGAGGTGATCGCCACCCCCGGCCATACCGCCGGCCATGTCTCCTACTACCTGCCTGCATCGAAAGTGGCGTTCACCGCAGACACGCTGTTTGCGCTTGGTTGCGGGCGGCTTTTCGAATGCAAGCCGCCAGTGATGTACGACTCGCTGAAGAAGCTTGCCGCACTCCCGGCCGCGACCGTCATCTATTGCGGCCACGAATACACGCTCGCCAACGCCCGTTTCGCGTTGACCGTCGACCCGAGCAATTCGGCGCTGAAGGAACGGGCTGCCCGGATCGAGGCGTTGCGCGCCGACAACAAGCCGACGCTGCCCACGACGATCGGCGAGGAATTGTCGACCAATCCGTTCCTGCGCTGGCACGATCCGGCGATCCGCAAACATCTTGGGCTGGAGAAAGCTTCGGATGCCGAAGTCTTCGCCGAGATCCGCAAGCGCAAGGACAATTTCTAGCCTGGTGGTATTGTCGAACCCATGACCAGTTCCGCCGAAATTATCGCGACGCTTGGGCTGAAGCCGCATCCGGAGGGAGGCTGGTACACGCAGACCTTTCGCGACGAAGCCGGCGGCATGCGCGGCCATTCGACCGCCATCTATTTCCTGCTGGAGCAGCACCAGGTTTCAGCCTGGCACCGGGTCAAGGACGCCGCCGAGGTCTGGCATTTTTATACCGGCGCCCCGCTGGCGCTGTCGATATGGGATGAAGGCGGTGCGGTGATCGAACAGGTGCTCGGCGCCGAATTGGCAGCGGGCGAGCGGCCGCAGGTCGTCGTGCCGGCGGGCTGGTGGCAATCGGCGCGCAGCCTGGGCGAGTGGACCTTGGTCGGCTGCACCGTCGCGCCGGGCTTTGATTTCGCGGCCTTCGAGTTGGCCGCGCCGGGCTGGCAGCCGAAACAATCCTAGCTCAGCAAGAAACCAAGCGTAATCGCGAGCTGAGCAGCGTAGTACAACGCCCAGACGGCAAAGCGCATCCAGACGCGATGCGGCGAGATGGCAGCCACCAGGAATTTATCCGTCGCGAGCAGCCCGTCGGAAGTCATGAACAGGATGGCGCCGCCGATCAGCGATAGATTGCTTGTCGTCAGCGCCGACATGCCCATCGCCAGGATCGCTGCGACATAGACGGCGATCGGAAGACGCAGGCCGGGACCGGTGCGGCGCCAAAGCGCCGTAAGCAGGACCGCCGCAAACACCGCCATGGCCAGCGCGATCGCGCCACGCCACGATTCGGCGCCGAGCAATTCCAGCCCGCCGCCGCTGCGCAGGAAAATCGCGATATAGACGATGTGGGCGACGAGAAAACTGGCCAGCCCGCCGAGAAACGCCTTTTCGCCGTCACGTGACAGGAACGCGTCGCCAACGGCGCTGAACGCGAGGGCTGCGACCAAAAGCGGTGGGCCGCCTTGCAGGGCCGCCAGCACGGCAAGCATCGCTACGGCGAGCGTCTTCGCCGCCGAGCGGGCGAGCGTCGGCGGCATGCCCAGGGTGAACGCGTAGATCACCGCCGCTACAAGCGAAAAGATCAGCGTCGCATTGGCATTGGCGTCGATGTCGCCGGCGAACGGCATCGTCATGCCTTGGCTCCGTCCCCGGCCGTGGCCGGCTTGCGCAGGAACAGCGACCTTCCCGGCAGCCCCGCGCCCCCCGCGACGAGCATGCTGGCGGCAAGGATGCGCAGCGAAGGCTTGGCCCACATGCCCGCGACCGCTGAAAAGCCGATCAACATTGCGCGCCCCATTCCCGCCTCCGGCGCGCCTGGCCTTATTGTACCGCTTCGAAACGCCGGGCACTAATGGTCAAGGTGCCGATCTGCGTTCCGACCGTGGCGTGGATCGGCGCATATACGCCGGTTTGGCCAAGCGGCGCAAACGTCACCATCATGCGGCTGCGGTTTTTCAGATAATTGAGCGCCTTGCGGCCCTTGCGGTAGCCCGCCACCGGCTCGAAGCCCATCCGGCAGGTGACGGTCTCGCCCTTATAGCCCGGCACCGAGATCGTGCCTTTCGAGGCGTAGGTCAGCGTCAGGTCGGCGCGCATCTCGCCATCGTAAAACTTTACCGTGCGGCCGCAGACCTTATCGAGACTGTCGGCATGGATGACGGTCGCCGCCATCGGATCTAGCACCGATACCAGGTCGCCGGCGCTGATTGGCACCCAGCTCTTGGGGTCGCGCTTGCCAGGCGCCGGAATGACCTGCGTCGAGATCACGTTTCCATTGGCGAAGCGGATGTCGATCGCGGACGCTTTCTTGCCCGAGGTGTAGTCGGCACGAAACGCCTGCGGCACCATCTTCTGGCCCGAAATCGTGCCTTTGGACGAGACCGTGCCGCGCGTATCGTCGAACAGTCTGGCGAGACCCGCCGCGGAGACGCTTCCGTCGATCGAATAGATGCCGTTCTCGTAACGGCTGGAAAAGGTCGATTTCGCTATCGAAAGACCGAGAAACGATACGGTGTATTCGCCTTTGAAGGACTGCGGCGAAGCGGCGGACGCAGCCGATGGCAAGGCGATGGCAAGCACGGCGACAAGGGCAGGCGACGAACGAAGCATGGCGGGATCGGTCCTCGATTTTCGGCCGGAGGTATGCAACTCCGGCTTGGCATGTCCCTGTTGGACCGCTTATAGGATGAAATCCGGCCTTAATGTGAAATGCCCGTCGCAAGCGAAGGCAAGCCGGAGCTTGACGCATTGGCGAAATGCAACTATGGAACGCCAACTTTTTCCATAAGGCCGCCTGACCAGAACCGCGCGCCACCCGGCGTGGGCACAAAGGTTTGACAGGGCCGAGAGAACTGAAGGTAGAACCATGTCCCGCACCTGCGAACTCACTGCCAAGGCAGTCCAGACCGGCAATAATGTGAGCCACGCCAACAACAAGACCAAGCGTCGCTTCCTGCCCAACCTCGTCAATGTGACGCTGATCTCGGAAGCGCTGAACCAGAATGTGCGTCTGCGCATTTCCGCCAACGCGCTGCGTTCGGTCGAACATCGCGGCGGTCTCGACGCCTTCCTGGCGAAGGCCGACGTCAAGGAGCTGTCGCAGCGCGCGCGCCTCTTGAAGAAGCAGATCGCCAAGAAGCTCGCAGAGCAGTCCGTCGCAGCCTGACACCCTTTCAAGGCGGGGGACGACCGCCCTAGCCAACTTCTTGTTGGCCCGTGGGCATCGGATAGCAACCGCAAGGTTCGACAATCCGATGCCCGGATACGAAGCGAGCATCGCCCGGATGGGCATCGTGCTCCGCTGGTTCCATTACCCAGGATAAAAAAATGACTTCCTTCTCGCGATACCTGCCCTTCGTGGCCGCCATGGCGCTTGTCGTCGTGGCATCGAACATTCTCGTGCAGTTCCCGATGCAGGGCCAGGTCGGCGGCCTGTCGCTGGCCGACCTGCTGACCTGGGGCGCCTTCACCTACCCTTTCTCGTTCCTGGTCACCGATCTCGCCAACCGCCGCTACGGCCCCGCCGTGGCGCGCAGGATCGTCTTTGTCGGCTTCATGACGGCGGTGGTCTGCTCGATCCTTGTCCCACCCTTCCTGTTCCGCCATGGTCTCATCGAATTCGAGACCGCCGCCGACCGGCTGGTGCGCATCGCGGCGGCATCCGGCGCGGCGTTCCTCAGTGCGCAATTGCTCGATGTGACCGTGTTCAACCGGCTGCGCCGGCAAAGCTGGTGGCGCGCGCCGATCGTCGGCACGCTGGTCGGATCGGTGTTCGACACCGCCGTTTTCTTTACTGTCGCTTTTTCCACCGCTTTCGCCTTCGCTGGTCCGAACGACAGTTTCGCGCTCGAAACTGCGCCCTTGATGGGCGTTTTCAATGTCGACGCCATGCGTTGGGTTTCCTGGGCATTGGGCGATCTCAGCGTGAAGCTGATCATCGCCGTGGTGGCGCTCATCCCTTACCGGCTGCTCGCTACCCGCTGGAGCCAGCCGGCACTGGCCGCATCGCCGTGATTCCGAACAGGGGAACCAGGCAATGATTCCCTGGGTTCAGCTAGACTCTGCAAAGACGCCCGACGGCGCGCAGGAGCTTCGCCTCAAACGGCGCGGGTCAGAATTTTCGATCATGCTGGGCACCAACGAGCTGATGAACAGCCGTCTCAGCGGCTCCGAGCAAGCGTTGGCAAAACTGTCCTGCCTGAGGATTGCCGGCCATCGCCGGCCAAGAATTCTCATCGGCGGGCTTGGCATGGGTTTTACTTTGCGCGCCGCCCTCGCCGAACTCGGCAGTGATGCCAGCGTCGTGGTCGCCGAGCTGGTGCCAGCCGTGGTCGCCTGGGCGCGCGGCCCGATGGCCGATGTCTTTGGCGGCTGTCTCGACGATCCGCGTGTCACCATCCAGGAGACCGATGTCGGGCAGCTGATACGGTCGCAAGCATCGAGCTATGACGCTATATTGCTCGATGTCGACAATGGCCCGGAAGGCATCGTCCACAAATCCAATGACGCGCTCTACAGCCTGGCCGGCCTTGGCGCCGCTCGCGCCGCCCTCAAGCCGGGCGGCATGCTGGCGGTGTGGTCGCAAGGCCCCGACAGCGGCTTCACCCGGCGGCTGAAGCAGGCCGGCTTCACAGTCGAGGAGGTCAACACGCGCGCCAACGGCAAGCGCGGCGCGCGCCATGTCATCTGGATCGCCACCAACGGCTCGCTATCCTGACCGGAGAGCCGGGCAGCGGATCGGTTTACTTCGACTTCTGGAGTTCCGCCGCAAGGGCTTCCAACAGCCCGCGGGTTCCTTCCTCACGTCCCTGCGCGGAATCGACGCCGTCGAAAAAGGCGCCCTGCTCGGTATAGGTCAGCCTTGTGCCACCACCCGAGGGTGTCAGTTGAACCGTAGTCAACGATGCCGACATCGGCTGCGATCCGATTGCCATCCTGTAGGAAAACACGATGCGCTGGTCCGCAACGATGTCCTGGAACTGAGCATCAAGCCTGACCTCTGGGCCACCGCCATAGCTGAAGCGCGACACCTCGCCGCCGCCAACGCGAAAATCGAAGCTGAATTCGGCGATGGCAAAGCCATCACCTTCGATCCTCCAGCGCCGGACCGTCGCCTTGTCGGCGAAGGCATGGAAAACGCGGGCCGGCGACTGCGGGTAGATCCGCTCGATGTTGAAGGTGGAGTGGATGACGGAATGCTCGTCTTTGACAGGGGCGATCTGGTTCATTGCTGTTCGTCCTTTTCCTGATTTTTCGGGGGCGATTGGTCTGTCTCCGCCAGGATCTGGCCGAGACGGTCGAGGTGACGTTCCGCCGGTATGCGGCGCTCTGCAATCCAGTCGGCGAGCGGGCCGAGCCCGCCCAGGTCGATCCGGCAGGTGCGTACCCGCCCGGTCTTTTCGCTGCGGATAAGCCCACAGGCCTCCAGCGCCTGGAGATGCTGCAGCACGGCCGCGAACGTCATGCCGAACGGCTCCGCCAGCTGGCTGACCGTGGCCGGTCCGCGGCTCAACCGTTCCAGGATCTGGCGACGGGTCGGCTCGACTAGCGCACGGAGAATGCCATCAATCTCGGAATAGTTAAGCATGGGCTTGAGTATTGTCTCGATAAGAAGAATTGTCAAGTTAGCACTAAAGTATTTCGAACAGTCGTCGTCCCCCACTCCGTCCCGGTTAGGTGGACACCAGGGTGATTTTAACATGTACGGGCCCACGCGACCGGGGGTGGGGTTGGTTGGCGGGGTGTGGGTTGATA